>DASVNL010000201.1:0-3551 GCA_036383875.1 Thermoanaerobaculia bacterium | reverse complement strand
GCGCCGCACGACCTCTTCGCGCGAGAACGGCGAGTTGTCCCACAGCTCGTCGTGACGCGAGACGCCGGTGCGATGCGAGACGATGTCGCGCAACGTGACGTTCGCGTCCGCGCAGTCATCGGAGAGGTGGAAGTAGTCGAGATGCTCGCGCACGGGATCGTCGAATGAGAGCTTCCCTTCGCTTGCAAGAATCGCCAGCGCGGTCGAGGTGAACGCTTTCGACGTCGACGCGATCTGGAAGAGCGTGTCGGCCGTGACCTTGTCCGAGCCACCGGCGTCCTTCGTGCCGTAGCCCTGCACGTAGACGATGCGATCGTCTTTCACGATCGCGATCGCCGCGCCCGGGATCTTCCAATCCTTCAGCGTGCGCAGCATCAGCGCGTCGACGGCTTTCGTGTCGATCGACTGTGCGTGAAGGGTGAGTGTGAAGAGGAACAGCAGCGCGATGCGAAGCGGACGCATGCGCGGCATTCTACGTGCGGGGCTCGACGCTTGCACCGGCGGTGGTCATGAGAGCTCGAGGGGTTGTCGCAGCACTGTTGTTGCTCTGCGCTCCGCTGATGTTCGCCCGCCGCGCCGCGGTGCGCCATCCGGCGCCGTCGCCCATCCAGCACGTCGTGTTGGTCATCCTGGAAAACACGAACTACGACACGGCCATGGCGCAGCCGTTTCTCAAGTCTCTCGCGTCGCAGGGTGCGCTGCTAACGAACTACTTCGCGCTGACGGCTCCGTCGCAGCCGAATTACATCGCGCTCATGTCAGGCAGCCAGCACGGCGTAATCGACGACGCGACGCTCACGCTCGACGTGCGCCACCTCGGCGATCTCATGGAAGTCCGCGGTCTCGACTGGCGGGTCTATGCGGAAGCCTATCCGGGCAACTGCTTCACAGGTTCGAACGCGAACAACGGCTCGTACGTAAGGCGCCACGTGCCCTTTCTGGAATTCAAGAACGTCATCGCCAATCGCCAGCGCTGCAACGCGCACGTATTCGAAGCGTCGCAGCTCGACGCCGACGTCGCATCCGGCCAGTTGCCGTCGTTCGCGCTCTACATTCCGGATCAGAAGAACAACAGTCACGACACCAGCATCGCGTTTGCCGATCTCTACATGCAGAACCGTTTCGGGCCGCTGCTGCGCGATGAGCGCTTCACGGAGGGAACTCTGTTTATCGTCACGTTCGATGAGAGCTCGGGATTGTCGCGGCATGTGGCGACGATTCTCTGGGGTGCCGGCGTGACGCCGAACGGACGCTCTTCGCGCGTCTACGATCACTACGACCCGCTGCGCACGATCGAAGAGATCTTCCACGCGGGGACGCTGTCCGAGGAGGACGAGCGGACCGGAGAGCCGATCAGGGATGTGCTGACGTTCCCGTAGCCCGCCTGGAGATGGCTTCGCGCGCGATGAAGAACAGCGCTCCCGCACCGACGACATAGAGCGCGCCGATCTGCAACTGCTTCTGCGGCGAGATCACGACCCACGTCCAGAGGCCGAGCGCGATGATGGCGGGGATCGGGTAGAGCCACATCTTGAAGGGGCGCGGGCGATTCGGCTCGCGCACGCGAAGCACGACGGCGCCGACGATCTGCGCCATGAACGGGATGATCGCGCGGATGGAGATGATCGCGCCGATGATGTGCTTGAGCGGAAGCCACACGAGGATCGCGGTGACGAATCCGAGGAAGAGGATCGAGACGAACGGGTACGACTCGGTGGCGTGCAGGCGCGCGAACATCGAGAAGAAATTGCGATCGCGCGCCGCGGCGAAGAGGATGCGCGAGTAGCCGAGCATCACGGAGAAGATCGACGCGAACGCGGTCCAGAGAATCATCACCGACACCCACTTCGCTGCGGTCGGTCCGATCAGCAACGAGATGTAGTCGGCGACGACGGACTTCGACGTCGACGCAACTTCGTAGGGCAGCACCGAGACGATGCACGCCTGCATGACGATGTAGAGCGCGGCGACGGCGAGGATCGAGACGACGATCACGCGCGGGATGGTCTTCTCGGGCTCTTTCACTTCATCGCCGAGGTAGGCGATGTTGTAGTAGCCGAGATAGTCGTAGACGGCGTAGATCAGCGCCGCGCCGATCCCCGCGAACGCGAGCTTGCCATCGTGTCGCGGCGCGCTCCAGAACGCGAACGCGGACCACTGCAGATGCGACGCGCCCGCCGCGATGACGACCGCGATCGTGCCGAGCACGCCGGCCCACAGCACGACGGAGAACTTGCCGATCGCATCGATGCGACGCAGGAGCAGGAGGACGATCAGCGCGCAGACGACCGTCGCGGTGACGGGCGGGTATTTGCCGGCGATCGGAAGAATCGGTGCGAGGTACTGTGAGAAGCCGATGCATCCCGACGCGAGCGACAGCGGCGCGCTGATCAAGATTTGAAAGAGAAAGAGGAAGGAGATGAAGCGTCCGGCTTTTCCGAACGACTCGCGAAGAAAGATGTATGAGCCGCCCGCGCGCGGCATCTCCGCTGCGAGCTCCGCGGTGACGAGGCCGTCGCAGATCGCGAGGAGTCCGGCGAGGAGCCACGCGGCCATACAGCGCGCGCCGCCCATTTCAGAAAGGATGAACGGAATCGTGATGAACGGCCCGATCCCGACCATGTCGATCATGTTCAGCGCCACACCGCGCCACAGACCGAGCTCGCGTTTCAGAGTGGTCACGGGCGCGAGCGTAACAGGAGTTGGCGGTTGACGGTTGGCAGTTGGCGGTTAGGTCGTCGCGAGAGGGGCCAGCCTCGCCGAAGGCGAGAACCGCCAACCGCCAACTGCCAACCGCCAACTCATCGAGAATTCACACTCCCCGCAAAATCTGATTGATCGCCGCGACCACGCGCAGCGATCGGCCGGAGCGTCCCACCGTCACTTCTGACAATCCGTTCGACATCAGCGCTTTCTGGCCGTGCTTCTGCCACCAGCGTCCGACGAAGACGAGTTTGCCGATGCGGCCGATCACGAGCTCGCCGGTGGCGGCGCGTCCGCGGGGGCGGAGCTCGACGACGAGGAGGTCGCCGTCGTCGATGCCCTGGTCGCGCATCACGTCGCCGCGGGCGCGGAAGACGATCTCGCCGCTTTCGACGAGATTGCGCGGCACGTGCACCTTCTCCTTGCGATCTTCGGCGATTGGCTCGCCGTGTTTGATCTCGCCGGCAGTTTCGATCTCCACCCAGTCCGGACGTTCGCGGAGGATGTCTGCCGTCGACGTGCGTGAGGGTTCGAGGCGGCGGACCGGCATGCGCGGGAACGCCATCTCGATGATCACGCCGGGGACGCCGTGTTCGCCGCCGAGAAGATTTTCGGCGCGGGCAAGGATCGCTTGCGCGCGTTCCGCTTCCACGCGTGCTTCGCGGATCGTGTCGGTGAGGAGCGGCATGTTCACGCCGCGGTCCGCATCCTTCGCGCGGAGGGAGAGGTCGCCGAGCGGGATCTCGGTGAGCTCGAGCACGGCGGCCACGCGTTGGAGGATGCTGACCGACACGTTGGCTCCCTTCTCGAGAGCGGCGAGATGGCGGCGGCTGACTCCGGCGAGCTTC
>DASVNL010000200.1:0-19913 GCA_036383875.1 Thermoanaerobaculia bacterium | reverse complement strand
GAGACGGTGAGCAGGGCGGCGGCGGCGATCTTCGTGAGTTTCTTCATTTGAGTTTCTCCTTCTGCCTCAAGATCGTCCAAAGTGCGTTGTCAGTCTTGAATCGCGTCTGCGAGAGTTCTGGGAAAGTTCTGGGATGAGGCTCCTCTTCGGCGACTGCACGTTCGACTCGGCCGCACGCACGCTGATGCGCGGCGGCGAGCCCGTGCGTCTGTCGGGCAAGGCGTTTCAACTGCTCGAACTGTTGCTGAGCGCGCGTCCGAATCCGATCGACAAGGCGGCGCTGTTCGCGAAGTTGTGGCCGGATACGTTCGTATCCGAGGCGAATTTGGCGAGCCTGGTGAAAGAGATTCGGGCCGCGATTGGCGATGATGCGCGCGCGCCGCGATTCGTGCGCACCGTGCATCGCTTCGGCTACGCGTTCAGCGCGCCGGTCACGGAGACGCCGGAGAAGAGCGCGATCGATTCGATCGCGGTGTTGCCGTTCGCGAATCGCTCCGGCAATCCCGACCTCGACTATCTCACCGACGGACTCGCGGAGTCGCTGATCAACACGCTCGCGTCGATCGACGGACTGCGCGTTGCGCCGCGCGCGTCGGCGTTCCGGTATCGCGAGGACGATCTCGCGGCGGTGCGGCGTGAGTTGAACGTGCGCGCGGCGCTCACGGGTCGCATTCGCGTTGCGGGCGACGTCGTGAATCTGCAGGTCGAGTTGATCGATCTGACGCGCGACGCGCAGTTGTGGGGACGGCAGTTTCAGTCGCCGCTGCGCGGGATCTTTTCGCTCGAAGAGGAACTGTCGCGCGACGTCGTGACTGCGCTGCGCGTGCGCGTCACGGGCGAGACGGACCGGCGATTGCGCAAGCGCTACACCGAGAGCGCGGCGGCGTATCAGCTCTATCTCAAGGGACGGCATCACTGGAACCGGCGCACGGCGGAGGGGATCGAGCGTGCGATTTTCTTCTTCGAGTCGGCGATCGATGCGGATGCCGCCTATGCGCCCGCGTACTCGGGACTCGCGGATTGCTACATCGCGCTCGCGAGTCGCGATTTGTATGCGCCGCTGCAACTGATGCCGAAGGCGGAGAGTGCGGCGCGGCGGGCGTTGGAGCTCGATGTGGAATTGGCCGAGGCGCATGCGTCGATGGGGGCAATCCACGAGGTGTTCGATTGGAATTGGGAGCGCGCGCAGGAGGAGTACGTCACGGCGTTGCGGCTCAATCCGGGATACGTGACGGCGCGACAGTGGTACGCGCTGGCGCTCGCGCATCGCGGGCGAATTGCGGAGGCGCTGGCGCAGATTCAGGTGGCGTCGGATGCGGATCCGCTGTCGTTCGTCATCAATGCAACCATCGCGGTGATCCACTACCTCGGGCGCGACTACGACGCGGCGGACGAGTTCTGTCATCGCGCGCTGGAGATCAACCCGCATCACGAACCCGCACACTTCACGCTCGGCCTCGCGCATCAGCAGCGCGGACGATTCGACGAGGCGCGCGCGTCTCTCGAGAAAGCGTTGAGCATCTCGCGTGGCGAGCCGCATGTCGTTGCGGCACTCGGCGCGCTCGATGTTTCGACGGCGCGTGCGCGACTCGAACAACTGTCGGAGCTCTCGCTCACACGCGACGTTTCGCCCGTGCACTTTGCGACCGTGCATGTCGCGCTGGGCGAGTTGGATGAGGCGATTGTGTGGCTCGAGCGGGCGGTGGAGGCGCGGTCGGGGTGGCTCGTCTATCTGCCGATGGAGCCGCGCTTCGATGCGTTGCGCGCGGCGGACGTGCCGGACTCGCTGCGGGCGTTACTCTGAGTCGAAGACCACTTCGCGTTCGTCGTCGCCGCGGACTTCGGCGCGGCCGCGCAGTTGCAGCGTCGCGCCGGTGGTGAAGTCGGCGAACAGCAGACCGCAGCGCGGATTCGCGAGCAGATTGCCGAGACTGTTGAACATGTTGTTGCCGGGATAGTCGGGCCACGCGAGTCGCGTCGGCGACAGCACGCGGACGAACCCCGGCGGCCCGCCGCGATGCGAGATGTCGGCGCCGTGCGTCGGATGTGTGGTGGCGAGGAAGAACGTGTCGGCGTTCGTGATGAGATCCGCCGACGCTGCGGAGATCGTGGTTGGTGTGAAGTCTCGTGGCGTGATGTATTGCGGGCAGTTCGAGTAGACCTCGTTCGTCGTGACCACGATCTCGTTGCCGCGGACGACGGCGTTGCCGTTCACGCGCATGCGGCGGCGCGTCGCGAGGTCGATCGCGAGCAGGCCGATGACGCCCGTCTCGTCGATGTCGGCGCGGACGCGATCGACGTGACCGGCGGTTGGTTCGAGGATCACCGTGCGTGGATCGCGTGCGTGCGCGTTGCCGATGAGCAGCGACGCGGTGGGCGCGCCGCTCGCGTCGACTGTCGCGACGACGACGTACGGACGTTGCGCGAGGAACGCGGCGGCGACGGCGGGGATGTCCGCGCCGATGATCTTCGCCACGCGA
Organism: Thermoanaerobaculia bacterium; assembly: GCA_036383875.1. Classification (GTDB taxonomy): domain Bacteria; phylum Acidobacteriota; class Thermoanaerobaculia; order Gp7-AA8; family Gp7-AA8; genus QHVT01. The sequence continues at coordinate 17,433 of DASVNL010000200.1, read as the reverse complement.
TCGGCCATGTTTCGCACGCCTGCGCGACGTTGCATTTCGAGCTCGCCTTCGTGGTAGCTCATCAGAAGAACCCGCAAGTCGGCGCGTCGGAGTGCGGCGCGGTTCCGGCGACGCCGTCCTTCGCGTACATCTCGAGACGCGTGCCGTCGGGGTCGGTGAAGAAGATGCCGCCGGACGATGCGCCTTCGGCGTGCGGGACGATGCCGTCGTACGCGAACGTCGCGCCGCGTGCGTGCAGGCGCGCCTCGGCGGCGCGCACGTCCTCGAGCGATGGGACTTCGAACGAGAGGTGATGCAGGCCGGCGGCGTGCGTGTCGAACGGCGAGGTGCTTTGTTCCCAGAGCGTGAGGACGAGGTGGCCGTCGTGGCCGAGGAAGGCGAAGCGGCGGGTGGAATCCGCGGACTCGCGGAGCGTCGTGAGGTTGAGGACGGCGGAGTAGAAGTCGCGGGAGCGTTCGAGGTTCGTGACGTTGATGCCGACGTGTGCGGTGTGCATGTTGTGCCTAACTTTCAAACGTGATGATTGATGGTTATAGGCCGCGGCGCGTAGAATGTCAACCACCAAACGGTAACTATGAAGGTTAGGCAAGATTTCATCCTGATCGGCGGCGACCCGGCGCTCGATCTGCTGAACACGGAGGCGATGCGGGACGAGACGCCCGTCGATCTTCTGACGGACGGCGACTCGCTCGTCCGCTGGCTCCGCGCCGCGGGCGTCGATGCGGAGCCGGGATCGCTGATGGCGGTCAAGAAGTTGCGATACGCGCTGCGCATCGTCATCGCGGCGCTCGCCGATGGCCGGACGCCGCGCCGCGCGTCGCTGGAGTTGCTCGAAGAAGAGTTGGAGCGCGGGCACGGCTCGCTCGTCCTCGATCATCGCGATGGCAAGTTCGTCGTGGAGTTCGAGACGAAGACGCGCGACGCGCGCTACGTCCTCGCGCGCGCGGCGGCGACGTTCCTCGCGACGGCGGACCCGTCGCGCATCCGCCGTTGCGGCGGGACGAACTGCATCCTCTTCTTCTACGACGCGACGAAGAGCGGCACGCGCCGCTGGTGCAGCATGGCCGGTTGCGGCAATCGGATGAAGGCCGCGTTGCACTATCAGCGCTCAAAGGAAAAGTAGTTCAAACCTCGGCCGCGTCGCGACGTACATCCAATCGATGGCCACGACGCGGCTCACCGCCGGACGTTTCTTCGGATACGCACGCGAGGAGCGCGAGAGCGAGTCGTTCTCGTTCGTCGAGCGGACGCCCGAGTTGCGCGAGCGCGAAGTGCCGCTGCACACGCACGACGAGGCGCACTTCGTCTACATCGTGCGCGGGCTGTACGTGACGGAGTCGTTCGGCGCACCGGAGGTTTGCTCGACGGGCGCGCTGGTGTTCAACCCGCGCGGGACCACGCATCGCGATCGCTTCCGCAGCGACGACGGCGTGTTCTTTACCATCGGCGTCGCGCCGGCCGTCGCGTCGATGCTCGAGCGTCCGCTGCCCCGCGCGTCGTTCTTCCGCGCGCCGCACGTCGTCGCCGCGATGGGGCGCGCCTATCGCGAGTACCGCGAGTCTGACTCGCTCTCCACGCTCGCCCTCGAAAGCCTCGGTCTCGAGCTCGCGGGATGCGCATCCAAATCGGGCGCACTCGATGACGCGCAAGCGCCGCCAGGGCTGATCCGCGCGCGCGACTACTTGCGTGAGACGCTCCCGGTGCCGCGCATCAGCGACGCCGCGCGCGTCGCGGGCGTGCATCCCGTGCATCTCGCACGCGCGTTCCGCAAACACTTCCGCTGCTCGCCCGGCGACTTTCTCCGCGAGTGCCGCCTCGAACGCGCGAAGGCTCTGCTGCGCGATGCGCGTCTCTCACTCGCGGACGTCGCAGACGCGTCGGGCTTCTGCGATCAGAGCGAGCTGACGCACGCGTTCCGCCGCACGTTCGGCTGGACGCCGCGCGAGTTTCGCGCACTGCTCTGACACGGATGTTTCATCCACCCAAGACAGGCGCCGCGCGCGGACGCATCATCTCCGCATGTTGAGTCTCATCCTCGCCGCCACGCTCACCGCCGAGTCGTTCGCGCCCGTCAAGAAGTCGATCGAAGCAGGGGAGTACAAGAAGGTCACCAGCGTCGTCGTCCTGCAGAACGGCGCCACGGTCTTCGCCGCCGACTTCAACGGCGCCACGCCCGAAACGCTCCACAACACGCGCTCGACGACGAAGACCGTCGCCGCGATGCTCGCCGGCATCGCCATCGATCAGAAGAAGCTCCCGTCCGTACAAGCGCCGGCGTTCGCGTACTTTGCCGACAGGCAACCGGTCGCAAATCCCGATCCGCGCAAGGCAAAGATCACGGTCGAAGACCTGCTGACGATGTCGTCGATGCTCGAATGCAACGACGACAATCAGTTCTCCGCCGGCAATGAAGAGCGGATGTATCTCATCGAAGACTGGACGCGCTTCACGCTCGATCTCCCGATCCGCGGCTTCCCCGCGTGGATCCCGAAGCCGCAGGACTCCCCGCACGGCCGCAGTTTCAGTTACTGCACCGCCGGCGTCTTCCTCCTCGGCCGCATCCTCGAACGCGCGACCAAAGAAAAGGTCGACGCCTTCGCCGACAAGAACCTCTTCGAACCCCTCGGCATCGTCCACGGCGAATGGCAATACTCGCCCCTCGGCGACGCGCAAACCGGCGGCGGACTCTCGCTGCGAAGCCGCGATCTCGCCAAGCTCGGCCAGCTCTATCTCGATCGCGGCGTCTCCGGTGGCAAACGCGTGATCTCCGAGGCGTGGATCGAGGCGTCGACGACGCCGAAGGCGCAGGTCGAGGACGACATCGAGTACGGCTACCTCTTGTGGCTGCGGGCGTACGGGGGACATCGCGCGTTCGGCATGTTCGGCAACGGCGGCAACCGCGTCGTCGTCATCCCCGATCTGAAGCTGGTCATCGTCGTGACGACCACGAACTTCAATCAGCGCGACGCGCATCCGCTCAGCGACAAGCTCATCGAGTCCATCGTGGCGATCGCGAAGCCCGTGCTATAACCGCGCGCATGATTGAAGCAGGACAGAAGTTCCCCTCGTTCGAGTTGCCGAACCAGGACGGCGAAGTGAAGCGTCTCGCCGACTACGCGGGGCAGTGGCTCGTGGTCTACGTCTACCCGAAGGACGACACGCCCGGCTGCACGATCCAGGGCAAGTCGTTCAGCGCGACCAAGCGCGAGTACGACGAAGCCGGTGTGAAAGTCGTCGGCGTGAGCGCCGATGACGTCGAATCGCACAAGAGCTTCTGCAACAAGTTCGGCTTCACCATCGACCTCCTCTCCGACACGAAGGCCGAGCTGCTGAACGCGATGGGCATCGGCCAGAGCGAGTTCCGCGGAATGATGTTCTGGAACCGCTCGACCTTTGTCATCGACCCGGAGGGCGTCGTCCGCAAGACCTACGCGAACGTGAACCCCGAGGGCCACGAGCGCATGCTCCTCGACGACATCAACGCGATGAAGTAGGGGAGCGCAAACTCGTAGCGCCGCCTTCCAGGCGGCCGTTCCGCGGGCTTCCAGCCCGCATGAAACGAGCAGGCTGGAAGCCCTGCGATGCGGCCGGCAGGATGCCGGCGCTACGAACGTTCTACAAAGCCGGCGCCACTCGCTTCTTCGTGGCTTGTTCGAACGCGTAGCCGAGGCGCAACAGCGTTGGCTCGCTGCAAGCCATTCCTGTGAAGCTCACGCCATACGGCGTGGGCTTCGCGTTGAACCCCTCCGGAAACGCCGTCGTCGGTGCGTTCGGCACCATCCCGAACGGCACCATCACCGTCGGATACCCTGGCCGCGCCGCGATCGACGCGCCGAACGACCCGCCGAACAGCAACGCGTCGAGATTGTGCTGCTTCATCACCGCGTCGATTCCGTTCGTCGCCGTCAGCTCGAGATCGCGCGCGCGATCCGACTCGTACCGCGCGCGGAACAGCTCGAGGTCCATCGCGTCGGAGATGTCGAGCAGCGACTGCCCGTACTTGATCGCGCCGAGCTTCTGATGGCTGCGATTCCACGCGCGCAGCGCGCTCAGCGACGCCACCGGCGCGGCCTTGCCGAGCGACGTGAGCCACGCGTTGAAGTCCCGCTCCATCCCGTACGCCAGGATGATCGAGCACTCGCGCTCCTTCACGTCGTCCATGTCCGTGCAGACGCCCCACTTGAGGTAGTTCTTCTTCGGGTCCTTCTCGACGATCGACGGGATGTCCACCGGATCGACGATCACCGCCCCTTGCGCCTTCAGCACCGCAATCGCCTCGGACATCACCTTGAGCTGATCCGGATTCAGTCCGCCGATGGGCTTCTCTTCACCGGCGAGCGTGAGCTTGTCGTAGTAGAACGCGCGCGGAATGCCGATGCGCGCGCCTTTCAGGCCGTCGCGCTTCAGATACTGCGTGTAGTCGCGATTCGGCGGCGGCGGGCAGGCCTTGGTCGCGGCGTCGTTCGGATCGGGCGATGCGCTCTCGAGGACACCGAGGAGAATCGCGGCGTCGGTGACCGACTTCGCCATCGGGCCGGGCGTGTCCTGATCCGCCGTGATCGGAATGACCCCGTAGCGCGAGATCCGTCCGACCGTCGGTTTCACCGCCGCGAGCATGTTCGCGTTCGCAGGACTGAGGATCGAGCCCGACGTCTCCGTTCCGACGTTCGCCGCCCAAAAATTCGCAGCCGTTCCTGCACCCGAGCTCGATCCGCCCGTGTTCAGCGCCGGACGCCCATCGGCTGTTGCTTCGCGCGGATCGCGTCGCGGGTCATACGGGTTGAAGCCGTAGCCGTTCAGACCGTTGTAGTTGTTCGGCATCGACGGATCGCCGGCCACCCAGTTCGCGAGCTCGGTGAGCTGCGTCTTCGCGATGATGATCGCGCCCGCGTCGCGCAGATTTTTTGTCAGCGTCGCCTCGTACGGCGGCACGAGCTCCGCGAACGCGAGCGCGCCGCCCGTCGTCGGCATGTCCGTCGTGTGGATGTTGTCCTTCAGCGCGATCGGAATCCCATGCAGCGGCCCGCGAACCTTGCCGGCTTTGCGCTCGCGATCGAGCGCGTCGGCCTCGTCGAGCGCGCGCGGATTCACGGTGATGACCGCGTTCAGCTTCGCGTCGTACGTCGCGATGCGCACGAGGTATTGCGTCACGAGCTCGCGCGACGTCACGCGTCCCGCGCGCAATGCGGCCTGCATCTCCGGGATCGACGCCTCGACCACCGAGAACGCTTTCGGAGCGTCGGCGGCCATGGATGTGAACGTCAGCGCGAACAGAAGAAAGGCGAGTGCGAAGCGCTTCATGTGCGCGCGATTCTACGATTCGTAGAAGGACGGCGGAACCAACTCTTTCGGGCTAGAATCCGGCCGCCTCGAACATGACCACTTCCTACGATTCCTCAGCCATCGAAGTCCTCACAGGGTTGGAGCCGGTCCGCAAGCGTCCCGGCATGTACACGCTCACCGACCGCCCCAATCACCTCGCGCAGGAAGTCATCGACAACTCCGCGGACGAGGCCATCGCCGGCTTCGCCGACGAGATCGTCGTGACGCTGCACGAAGACGGCTCGCTGTCCGTGACGGACAACGGCCGCGGGATGCCGGTCGACAAGCACGCCAAGGAAGGCGTGTCCGGCGTCGAAGTCATCCTCACGCGACTGCACGCCGGCGCGAAGTTCTCGGACAAGAGTTACCGCTACTCCGGCGGTCTGCACGGCGTCGGCGTGTCGGTCGTGAACGCGCTCTCGAAGAAACTGCAGGTGTGGGTGCGCCGCGACGGCAACGAGTACTCGATGTCGTTCGGCGACGGAAAGAAAAAGTCGGAGCTGAAGATCGTCGGCACGGTCGGCAAGCGCAACACCGGCACGACGGTCCGCTTCTGGGCGGACGAGACGTTCTTCGACTCGCCGAAGTTCAGCGTGCCGCGGCTCAAGCACGTGATGCGCGCGAAGGCGGTGCTCTGCCCGAAGCTGCGCATGCGCTTCATCAGCGAGGCCGACAACGCCGAGAGCGAGGAGTGGTACTTCGAGGACGGGCTGACCGACTACCTGATCTCCGAGCTGGCCGGCAACACGATGCTGCCGGAGTCGCCGTACACGGGACACTTCAAAGGGCTCGATCACGAAGTCGATTGGGCCGTGGTCTGGCTGCCCGAGGAAGGCGACGTCGTCGGCGAGAGCTACGTGAACCTCATTCCGACCGCGCAGGGCGGCACGCACGTGAACGGGTTCCGCACGGGACTCACCGAAGCGCTGCGCGAGTTCTGCGAGTTCCGCAATCTCCTGCCGCGCGGCGTGAAGCTCGCGCCCGAAGACGTGTGGGCGCGCTGCAGCTACATCCTCTCCGTGCGCATGGGCAATCCGCAGTTCACCGGGCAGACGAAGGATCGTCTCTCGTCGCGCGAAGCATCAGCGTTCGTCAGCGGCGTCACGCAGGACGCGTTCTCGATCTGGCTGAACAACAACGTCGCGAACGCCGAGCTCATCGCGAATCTCGCGATCAGTCAGGCGATGGTGCGCCTCAAGCAGGCGAAGAAGGTCGAGCGCAAGAAGCTCACCTCCGGCCCCGCGCTGCCCGGCAAGCTCGCCGACTGCACCGCGCAGGATCTCAGTCGCACGGAGCTGTTCCTCGTCGAAGGCGACTCCGCCGGCGGCTCCGCGAAGCAGGCCCGCGATCGCGAGTTCCAGGCGATCATGCCTCTCCGCGGCAAGATCCTGAATACGTGGGAAGTGGAGTCCACCGAAGTCCTCTCCTCCCAGGAAGTCCACGACATCGCCGTCGCCCTCGGCGTCGACCCCGGCTCCGACAAACTCGACGGCCTCCGCTACGGCAAAGTCTGCATCCTCGCCGACGCCGACTCCGACGGCGCGCACATCGCGACGCTGCTCTGCGCGCTCTTCGTTCGCCATTTCCGCAAGCTCGTCGCGGAAGGCCACGTGCACGTCGCGATGCCGCCGCTCTATCGCATCGACGTTGGTAAACATGTTTACTACGCGCTCGACGACGCGGAGCGCGAAGGCATCCTCGCGCGCATCGCGGCGGAGGGGATTCGCGGGAAGGTGAACATCCAGCGATTCAAAGGCCTAGGCGAGATGAATCCGCCGCAGCTTCGCGAGACGACGATGGACCCGAACACGCGCCGTCTCGTGCGACTCACGCTCGACCTCGAGCACGCCGATCCGGCGATGGCTACGATCGACATGCTGCTCGCGAAGAACCGCGCGTCGGATCGCAAGCAGTGGCTGACCGAAGAGGGGAATCAGGCCGAGGTGCTGGACTAGACGAAACGCCCGACGACGACGGTGACGTCGTCAGCGGGTTCCGCCTTGCCGCGGAAGTTCGTCACGTCCGCGATGATCGCGTTCCGCAACTCTTCCGCCGTCTCCGCGTCCGACGTGCGCACGACTTCCGTGAGCCGGTCGAGGCCGTAGTCTTCGCCGGCCGCACTCCGCGTCTCGTAGATTCCGTCGCTGTGCAACACGAACGTGTCGCCGCTTGTGATCGCGATCGTGCGCTGCGGAATGTCGACGGGCAGCCGGACGCCGAGGGGTGGGGCGTAGAGCTCGATCGCTTCGACGGAGCCGTCGGCGCGGCGGAGCAACACCGGCGGATGTCCCGCGCTCGCGATCGTCGCGACCTTGCGCACCCGATCGACGAGCACCACCGACACCGTGACCAGCATCCGCCTGCGACTCGTCTGCGCGACCAGATCGTGCAGGCGTCGCAGCACCGCGGCGGGGTCGTGGAGTGAGTCGCGCAGCAGCGTGAACCCGCTACGCAGCGCGGACAGCACGAGCCCGGACGCCATCCCGTGACCGGCGACGTCGCCGCACACCAGCGCGATCCGATCGTCTTCGACGAAGTAGTCGTAGTAATCGCCGCCGACTTCCGTCGCGGGCACCGAGATCGCGCAGACATCGAGCCAGTCGAGCTGCGGCGCCGTCTCGGGGAGCATGCTGATTTGCAACTCGCGCGCGTAGCGCAGCTCGTCGCGCATGCGCATCTGCTCGCGAGCCGACGCGCGTCGCTGCGACCACTCGCCGGTGACGTTCTTTCGCATCCGGTGCGAGAAGAACAGCTCCGCGCCGCAGGTCAGGAGGTTGACGACCAGCGTCGAGACAAAGAAGGGCACCGCGTTGTTGCCGTTGACCGCGGCGCCGAGGAGCAGCATCAGCGCGCCGCCGCCGACGAGGAAAATGTGCAGCAGCACCAGCTCCGCGATCAGCATGCGGAAGCCGAGCATCAGGAACGGCATCGTCGCGCACCAGCCGAACCAGTCGCTGCCGTCGCGCGAGTAGGCGAGGAGCAGCGCGAACTGAATCGCCACGAACGTCAGCGCCGCGGCGCTCGTGTGCGATCGCAGCCACGCGCCCGCGCGCCACGTGAACGCCGCCGAAGGCTCGTCGTCGTGACGCCGCGCGTACCTCATGAAGAACAGTCCGAACGCGACGAACGCGAGATTCGCGACGGCGATGAGCGTGTCGAAGATCGTGCGCGAGTGCGAGTTCGCGAGTGACTCGATGAACGAGACCAGCGCGAAGAAACAAAGCAGTGCGGTCAGCCAGACGCGATTCCGCTCGGCGAACCGCCGCCGTACCGCCGCGTCATCCGAAGTCCGCGCGATGTCTTCCAGAGCCCACGTCAAATCCATGTGTGCGGATGGTAGTTCGGAAAAGCAGCCTGGAGGTTTCGGCGAAACCAAGTACGAACGACTTCGTATAGAGTGTCATGCAGATGATTCGCCGCCTTCTCTGTGCCGTCGTCCTCGTCGCCGCCGCGCGAACCCTCCACGCGGAAGACCTCGATCGCGTGTTCGATCGTCTGGAGTCGAACAACCGGCTGCGGGGTTCCGTCGCGATCGCGGAAGGCGGGAAGATCGTCTACTCGCGCGCCGTCGGCCTGCGCGACGCGAAGACGAAGAACGACGCGACGACGATGTTCCGCGTCGGCTCGGTGACGAAGGTCTTCACCGCGACGCTGATCTATCAACTCATCGACGAGAAGAAGGTGACCCTGGCCACGCCGCTCAATCAGTTCTTTCCGCAGATCCCGAACGCGAAGCAGATCACGATCGCGCATCTCCTCGCGCACACCAGCGGCCTCCCGAATTTTCCAACGCCGCGCGACTACGCCGACGGCTGGGTTCTCCAACCGCAGACGAAGGCCGCGATGCTGAAGCGCTTCGCCGCCGTCACGCCCGACTTCGCACCCGGCGAAAAGATCTCCTACAGCAACACCGGCTACGTCCTCCTCGGCTACGTGATCGAGTCCGTCACGCGCTCGACCTACGACCGCCAGTTGCAGAAGCGCATCGCCAAACCGCTCGGCCTCCGCCGCACGCGCTATGCCGCTGCGATCGACGCGCGCTCCTACGATTTCAATGACGGGAAGTGGACCGAGCACACGCAAGAGGATCTGAGCGTGTCCGCCGGCGCCGGCGCGATCGTGTCGACGTCCGAGGAACTGGCGCGGTTCATCACGGGCGTCTTCGATGGTCGTCTCATCAGCAAGACCAGCATCCGCGAAATGACGACTCCGTTTTCTCCGCAACTGGAAGGCGGCGAGCGCAAGGGCGTCGTCGTCTCCAAACTCGCCCGCGGGGCCGACCAGACCATCTACTCCCACCTCGGCGGCATCGACGCCTTCAGCGCGAACCTCGTCTACTTCCCGGAAACGAAGACGGCCATCGCCATCACGATGAACGCGCAGAACTTCCCGATGAACCGCCTCTTCTGGCTCCTCACCGATACCCGCCTCGGACTCGCATCGCAGCCACTCTCCTTCGAAGGCATCGCGATCCCCGAGGCAACGCTGGCGACGTACGAGGGCGTCTACACCTTCCCGCAAATCGGCATGGACATCACCATCCGCCGCGACGGCACGCAGTTGACCGCCCAGGCCACAAACCAGGACGCGTTCGCGATCACCGCCATCGCCCCACCCACCGACCGCTTCGACGCACTCTTCTGGGATCGCAGCGGCATCGTGATCGAGTTCCGCCGCGACCCGAACGGGGAGGTGTCCTCCATTGCGCTGTTCCAGGGTCGAGGCGAGCTGCGCTTCAAGCGCAAACCGTAGCGCCGCTCAGTCGCGCCAGCGGAGTTGCCCGGAGTCTGACGAGCCGTCGGTGTGCTTCGCGGTCACGATGACGACGCGATCGCGTCCCGGTGAGATTCCTTCCTGTTGCCGGTAGGTGTTTGCGAATACCGAGGCAGGTGGTTGCACGGAATCGCTTCCGAGGCGAAACCCGTCGTAGGTCGACTCCACATGGCGGATTTTCTTGCTCCCTTCCGCGGTGACCTTGACGCTGATGTACCGCAGGAAGCCTTCATGGGACTGCGTGATCGTGATGCTCATCGTGAGACTCCTTTCTCCCGAGTGGGAGTGACACGTCGCGAAAGATCCCTGCGGAGCCGATCTACGCCACGTGGGATCGGCAGTGACGCTCTCTCAGCCACGGCCGCCCAACTCGCAACGCACTGCCGCTTGCGCTACCCTTCGCCGCGCAACCGATGGCCACTCGTAAATCGAAAGAGCAGCTTTCCCTCACGCCCCCGCCGCCGACGCTTCCTGACATCGAAACGCAGCCGGTCGCCGACTTTGCGCGCAAGGCGTACCTCGACTACTCGATGTACGTCATTCTCGACCGCGCGCTGCCGCATCTTGCGGACGGGTTGAAGCCTGTGCAGCGCCGCATCGTCTATGCGATGTCGGAGCTCGGGCTGGGGTGGACGTCGAAGCCGAAAAAGTCGGCGCGCACCGTCGGCGATGTCATCGGCAAGTTCCATCCGCATGGCGACTCCGCCTGCTACGAAGCCATGGTTTTGATGGCGCAGTCCTTTTCGATGCGCTATCCGCTCGTCGAGGGGCAGGGGAACTGGGGCTCGCCGGACGATCCGAAGAGCTTCGCGGCGATGCGGTACACCGAGGCGAAGCTGACGAAGTTCGCGCAGTCGCTGTTGTCGGAGCTCGATCAGGGCACGACCGACTGGGGCCAGAACTTCGACGGTACGATGAAAGAGCCGAAGCTCCTGCCGTCGCGACTGCCGCACGTCCTGCTCAACGGCACCTCCGGCATCGCGGTCGGCATGGCCACCGACGTCCCGCCGCACAACCTGCGCGAAGTCGTCGGCGCGTGCATCGAGTTGCTCGACAACCCCGACGCCACGATGGCGCAGATCACGAAGCACATCAAAGGTCCGGACCTGCCGACTGAAGGCGAGATCATCACGCCGATCGCGGAGATCCGCGAGATGTACAAGACCGGCAACGGCGGCTTCCGCCAGCGCGCGAAGTGGGAAGTCGAGAACGGCGACATCGTCATCACCGCGCTGCCGTTCCAGGTCTCGGGCAGCAAAGTCCAGCAGCAGATCGCGGCGCAGATTCAGGCCAAGAAACTGCCGATGGTCGAAGACCTGCGCGACGAGTCCGATCAGGAGAGCCCGACGCGCCTGGTCATCATCCCGCGCTCCAATCGCGTCGACCTGCAGGAAGTCATGACGCACCTCTTCGCGACGACGGACCTCGAGCGTTCGTACCGCGTGAACATGAACATGATCGGCCTCGACGGGCGGCCGCGTTTGTACGGTCTGCGCGACCTGCTCGTCGAGTGGCTGGAGTTCCGCATCGAGACGGTGCGCCGCCGCCTGCAGCATCGCTACGATCAGGTCAACGCGCGCCTGCACCTCCTCGACGGCCTCCTCGTCGCGTACCTCAACGTCGACGAGGTCATTCGGATCATTCGCACCGAGGATGAGCCGAAGCCGGTCCTGATGAAGCGCTTCACGCTTTCGGATCTGCAGGCCGAATACATCCTCGAGCTCAAGCTGCGCTACCTCAACAAGCTCGAAGAGATGGAGATCCGCGGCGAGCAGAAGAAGCTCCACGATGAGCGCACCGAGCTCGAAAAGATCCTCGGCTCCAAGCAGCGTCTCCGCAACAAAGTCCGCGACGAGCTCGAGAAAGACGCCGCCGAATTCGGCGATCGCCGCCGTTCGCCGATCGTCGAGCGCGAGGCTGCGAAGGCGCTCGATCCGACGGCCCTCATCCCGAGCGAGCCGGTGACCGTCGTCCTTTCTGAGCGCGGTTGGGTGCGCGCGGGCAAGGGCCACGATCTCGATCCGACCGCGTTGCAGTACAAATCGGGCGATCAGTTCCTGCACGCGGCGAAAGGCCGCAGCAACCAGCAGGCGGTCTTCATCGACTCGACGGGCCGCACGTACGCGTTACCCGCGCACGAGCTTCCGTCGGCGAAGAGTCACGGCGAGCCGCTCACGTCCTCGCTCGCACCCGCACCCGGTGCGACGTTCATCGGCGTGATGATGGGCGATCCGGACGACCTCTGGCTGCTGACCACCGACGACGGCTACGGCTTCGTGTGTCGTCTCGAAGACATGATCACGGACCGAAAAGCCGGCAAGGCGACGGTCAACGTCTCCGACAACGCGACGGTGCTGCGTCCGCAACGCGTACTCAACTACGAGACCGACCGCATCGCCGCTGCGTCGACAGAGGGCAAGCTCCTCGTCTTCGAAGCGGCCGAACTTCCGCCGCTCGCGCGCGGCAAAGGCGTGCAGACGATCAAACTTCATCGCACGCCGATCGCCCCGGAGAAAGTCGTCGCAACCGCAGTCGTCCCCGCGGACGGACTGCTCATCGTCACGGCAGGCAAGCGCCACACGAACCTCAAGGGCGCCGACCTCCAACAGTACGTCGGCAAGCGCGCGCAACGCGGCCTGAAACTCCCGCGCGGCTTCCAGACCGTCTCGACCATCCGTGCGTGGAACGATCGCGAGGGCAGGGCGCCGGACAACAACGTCAACTAGGCCGCAGGCGTAGACTCATCGAATCATCAAAACGCTTCGATGGCTCTGGATCGTGCTTGCCGCGTTGCCGTCGCACGCGCAGGAAGAGCCTTGCCAGTTCGATCCAACTCAGCCGGTCATTCAGTGGACAGGCACGATCTCCGGCTGCAGCCATGAGGGCGGACCACCATGCCTGGCGGGAGAGACGATTCTGTTTCGAGCGGTTCCTCAGAACGGTGGCACGTACCCGGCTTGCGTCATATACAACTGGATTTTCAGTGATGGTGAGCCGGGTTTTGGGCCGGCGCCGGAACATGTCTTCGCGGAGGATGGATTCATTTTCGCGCGTGTCGACCTGGACACTCCGAACGGCAAGATCGGGGATGAGAAGTCGCTCTTGCTCAAGCCGGCTCCGACCACAATCGTACCGGTCATCAACGTCTTCGCAGCGGCGCAAACCGCCGTCTCTCGCCACGGCGTGATCACATTGCAGTGGTCGACCCGCAACGCCAACAAGTTCCGCATCGATCCGCCTGGCGTGACAGTTCCGCAGTTTGTGACTTCGTATTCGTTCGCGCCGCCGCACGACGGCGTCTACACGTTCAAGCTCACCGCGTATGGCGTCAATTCGTTCGTTGAATCCAAGCCAGTGGTCATCGAAGTTGGACTGCTGCGTCGCCGCTCGGTGCGAAGCTACTAATCCCGCACCTTCACTGTGATGCCCACGGGGACGTCGCTGGGGTAGTCGAAGCCGTTGAGGTGCGCGAGCTCCGCGGCGTCCTCACCTTTGGCGAGACTCGCCCACGTGTCGCCGCGTCGCGATGTCGTGACGTGCAGGCGTGGGGCTTTGATCTTTACCTTCGTCGCGCCGACTTCGAGCGTGCGGACGACCTGGGCGAGGGCGTCGGTCGTGCCGGTGCCTTGCGCGAGATGCAACAGCGCGATGGCGTTGTTGCCGGCGCTCTGTTGCGTGGTCTGGGCGGTGTACGTCGTGCCGTTCGAGGTACCGCGCCAGCGGTCGATCGTGAAGGTGTTCACGCGTTCCGAGCCGACGCGCGAGAGGCCCATCTTTTCGAGGGAGTCGCGCACTTCGTCCTCGGAGAGCTCCTTCGCGTAGATCACTTCCTGACCTTCCGCCGGGACGAACGCGAAGAGGCTGCCGGAGTCGGTGATCGCTTTCCAGCCGCGCGGCGACTGCGCGACGACGCCGTACGTTTTGTTGTACGCCGTCGTGCCGCGGATGATCGTCTTCTGCGTGCTGTTGCCGGTGATGACGCCGTCGAGCGCGCGCACGAACGCGTCGCGCGGCATCGGACGCTCGTCGCGCGTCGAGTCGATCGCATCGAGTTTCGCGATCTCGCGACGCACGTCTTCGACGCGCTTGCCGGGGTCGGGGTGATCCATGAAGTACCGCTCGATGCCGGACGTCGGTCCGCCCTGCAATCGCTGTAGGCCTTGCAGCATGCTTTCCGATCCGTGCGGGTTCCAGCCGGCGCTCGACATGTAGTCGGTGCCAAGGACGTCGGCTTGTGTTTCCTGCGATCGCGAGTACTTCGTGAACAGCAGCCCGACGCCGAGTGCCGCGACGAGTCCGTAGCGCTCCGTGTTCTCCGCACCCGCCGCGACTGCCGCGACGACGAGCGCCGTCTGCGCCAGCGTCGAGCGCGAGATGCTCTGTGCCGAATGCCGCGCCGCGACATGCGCGACCTCGTGCCCCATCACTCCCGCCAGCTCATCCTCGGAATTCATCCGCTCGAGAATGCCGCGCGTCACGTAGACGTAGCCGCCCGGCAGCGCCATCGCGTTGACCATCGGCGTGTCGAGCAGCGTGAACGTCCACGGCAGATTCGGCCGCGGCGACGACGCCGCGATCTGATGCCCGATCCGATCGACCATCGCGTTCAGTTCGGGCTTCTCGTCGTAAACGCCGTACTCGCGTAGCACCTGCTCGTGCGCTTCCTTGCCCATCGCCAGCTCCTGCTGCTCGCTGACGATGTTGAATTCCGTGCGACCGGTCGCAGGGTTGGTGGCGCACGCCGCGGTCAGGAACAGAAGGGCGAATGCGGTGACGACTTTGCTCATTGCGAAGCCTCGATCATCGTTTGCGCGACGAAGTTGTAGATCCTCGTCCACGCGAGTTTCACATCGAGATTGAACTCGTCGCCCATCATCGATTCGATGGTGAAGAGCAGACACGCTTCGACGGGTGCGTAGTGCTCGACGCGCACGCCGTAGCTCGCGTGGCGGCGTCCGAGCTCTTCGAGGACGGGGGTCAGTTCTTCGAGACGATCGAGGCCGTGCACGGCTGCCGCGATCATGTTCATCAGCATCGCGCCCTGCGTGCGGATGTCGACGTGCGCGAACATCGGCTTCACCGCGGGCGCGATCTCGAACAGCTTCTCGTAGAAAATCTTCGCGGCTTCTTCGCGACGTTCCGCGACGCGTTCCCACGACGACTGCACGAGGTAGTGCGTGTCGGGCTTCGCGAAGTCGAGGATCTCGTAGACCGTGAACTCGCGGTTGTTGATCGTCTCGTGCGCGACGTTGCCCGTCGCCACGTCCGTCTCCACCACGTTGATCAACTCCTCGGTCGCCAGGATGCCCGCATCCTGATACTGCGCGAAGTTGCACAGCGCCGCCGCGATGTTCGACGGCTCGCCGACCGCGGTCAGCCGCGCGTGCTCGGGATGTCCGATGTGTCCGACGATCATCCGTCCGTAGTGCATGCCGATGTCGAGCGTGAACTTCAGGCCGAAGTGTTCGTGGAGGTACGCGTTGAAGATCTCCATGCGACGCTGCATGCGCAGCGCGGCGCGCACGGCGTTCGTGCATTTCGTCTGCGCGTCTTCGCCGTTCACGCCGAACAGCGCGACCATCCCGCCGGCCTGATAGCGATCGATGTGGCCGCCATTCGCGAGCACCGCGTCGCCGATTTGCAGGTAGTAGCGATTGAGGATGTGCACGACGTCGTACGCGAGGCTGCGCTTCGTCAGCGTCGCGAACTCGCGGATGTTCGCGGAGAGGATTGCGAGCGGCGTCTCGGTGCCCGCGGTCGGACTCGCTTTTTCCGCGCGTGCGATGCGCACGTCGTCGGAGTCGAAGATGAGGCGTCGCGCTTTCGCCGGACCTTGCACTTTGGTCTGGCAGGCGAGGCGGATGTCGTCGGTGAAGCCGAGGCGTCGCGCGAGTTTCAGCTCGGCGGAGTCGCGCGGAGAGAGGTTCTTCGTTCCTTCGACGACGAGCACGCGACACGTCGAGCATCGCGCGTTGCCGCCGCATTCGTGCGCGTGTTGCACGCCCGCTTCGAGCGACGCCGCGAGCAGAGTCTGTCCCGGCTTGACGGTCAGAATCACGTCGCTGCCAAGCTCGCCGACGAGCGTCACCGCGCCGCCCGCCGACACGGACGGCGATGATCCGGCGACGCTGCGACCAACGACGGGATTCGATCCGCCGGATCGCGAAAGTGTGGGCGAGACCGCGGACGCCATCAGCGTGAGACTCGGATCGCCGCCGCGCGCCGCGTGAATCGCATCGCGCATTTCGAGCGCGCTCTGATAGCGCGCGTCGGGCGTCTTGATCAGCGCGCGCGTGACGATCTCGCAGACCGCGGTTGGGATCTGCGGCGCGATCGTGCGCAGTGGCTCGGGATCGAGTTGCAGGACTTTGTAGAGGACGTTGTGCAGCGAGTCGCCGTCGAATGCTTTGCGACCCGCGAGCAATTCGTAGAACACGGAGCCGAGGGCGAAGACGTCGGCGCGCGCGTCGACTTTGCGGCCCTGGATCTGTTCGGGCGCCATGTAATTCGGCGTGCCGAGGATCATCCCGGTGCCGGTCATGTCGGACTGGTCGATGCGCGCGAGTCCGAAGTCGAGAATCTTCACCGCGCCGTTGGGCAGCAGGAAGATGTTCGCCGGCTTGAGATCGCGATGCACGACGCTGCGCGCATGTGCGAATGCGAGGGCATCGCAGACCTGCTGCATCGCGTGCAGTTTCGCGCTGAGATCCGCGAGGCGATTCGCGGAGATCGCGCGCTTGAGGTCCGTGCCGTCGAGCAGCTCCATGGCCATGAAGAAGCGGCCGGAGTCTTCGCCGAAATCGTGGACCACGACGATGTTCGGATGCGTGAGTCGCGCGGCCGATTGCGCTTCGCGATGAAAGCGCTGGCGGCGCTCTTCATCGTTCGCGTTGATGACCTTCAGCGCGACGTGGCGGTCGAGGACAGGATCGTGGGCGCGAAAGACTGCGCCCATCGCACCCTGTCCGATGCGGTCGAGGACACGGTACTTACCAATGCGTTCCATACGGCGGAGGCCGGCAGTTTACAGGAGCGCTTCCGGCCCCGCGACTTCGCGCGCATCCCTTGTGCGCCCCATCACAGAGCGTCCGTATTAAACTATTGCCACACGCAAACATGCTCGAACGTCTGAGAAACGCCATCCGGCCCGCCGGTGACGAGAAGCCGCTTCCGCGGAAGACGACCGAGGTGCGCCTGCAGGTGGACGATCACGATCCGCTCGAGCGGGCGCATACGCACGAGCCGGCGCTGATCATGCTGGAGGGCGATCTGCCCGGTCAGGTGTTCCGCGTGAAGACGGGGCGGCAGATCATCGGACGCCGTCCGGAGTGCGACATC
>DASVNL010000199.1:0-16977 GCA_036383875.1 Thermoanaerobaculia bacterium | reverse complement strand
CCGTCATCGTTGCCGCCGTCGTCGCCGTCCTTGTTCTGCACGATCACCAGCACCGCGATCAGCACGTCATCGGCTTTCTTCGCCTTCACGTGGACGCGCACGCCCGGCAGCAGCTCCGCCGGCGTGACCGGCGTCTGCCCTTTGCGGATCACCGTTTCCGGCGTGAGCTTCACGGTCTGTTCGCCGCCACGCGACGCCGCCACGACGAGCTGCTCCGCGGTCGCGCTGACGATCAGTCCTTCGATTTCGTAAATCGGCTCGGTGCCGCGACCAACACCG
This sequence comes from Thermoanaerobaculia bacterium, assembly GCA_036383875.1. Classification (GTDB taxonomy): domain Bacteria; phylum Acidobacteriota; class Thermoanaerobaculia; order Gp7-AA8; family Gp7-AA8; genus QHVT01. The sequence continues at coordinate 16,698 of DASVNL010000199.1, read as the reverse complement.
CGACGCCGCGAGGTCGTGCCGCGAACCGCGGTGCTCGGGGTGAGCTGCACCGCGAGGAACGTCGACGCATCGTCGACACGCAGGCTGGCCTGCACACCGTCGGACTCACGCGAGAAGTCGAGCTGCGCGTCGGACGGAACATCGACGAACGCGAAGTCGCCGCTGGCGCCGAGGACCGTCGACATGCCCGTGCCGCGCATGGAGACGCGGACGCCCTCAGGGCTGGTTTGTGAAGTACCGGACATGGTGACCTGGCCCGACAGCGTCGCGGTGCCGTACGCACCGGTGAGCGAAGCCTTCTCTCGCGAGCAGGCCGACAGCAACAGGCCGAACATCATCAAAGGAACGAGGTACTTCAGTTTCATGGGGCCTCCGGAAAAACAAAACGGGAGGCGTGCGGTACGCCTCCCGTCGTGTGCAGATCGATGTGATTGGCTAATTCGTCTGTGGCGCGATTGTACACAGCCGCGACTGCCGCAATGTGACGCGAATCACGTTCACTCGACTTCGCCCGAATCTCCGGTGCGGTGATCCGCAATCTGAAAGCGCATGAACTGATGCACGGCCTCGACGCCATGCATGTCGCCGGTGGTCACGCGAACGCGCGCACCGCGCTCGAGCTCTTCGTACTTGAAGACGATCTTCGCGCCGAGGTCTTTCATCGTCGCGACGCCGTCGGGCACGCGGGCGTGAATCTCCTCGGGCTTCGTGAACGTCCCGGCGGAGAACTCCTTCGCGATCATCTGCAGATGTCCGCGAATCTGCGCGACGCTCTCCGCATCGTTCGCATCATTCGCGCGCACTTCGATCGCGCCGCCGTCCGCGAACAGGCGGAACGCGTGCTTCGTCTTCTCGTGCGAGAAGCCCATGACGTGATCGCCGCGCTGATCCACGCCATGCGCATGCTGCGCCTCGGCCATGTGTTGCGCGTGCATCGGACAGGTGGCCGGATCGCCGGCGAGGGTGAGCAGCAACAGGAACAGGTTCATCGTGTGGTCCTTTCTTGAACGATCGATTCGAGCAGGAGCGCCGGTTCGCCTTCGGCCGATGTGGCCAGGCGCGCGTCCCACTCCGTGAGAATGACGGCCAGCTCGTCGCGCATCGCCGTCATCTCCGCGATGCGGCGATCGAGATCCGCGAGCTTCTCCCCTGCCATCGCGCGCACGCCGCGGCAGGGAGCCGCTCCGTTGTCGCGTTGTCGGAGGATGCGCTGCATTTCCACGAGCGAGAATCCGATCGCGACCGCTCTCCGGATGAGCAGCACACGATCGACGGTCTCGCGCGGAAAGCGGCGGTAGCCGTTCTCACCGCGCACCGCGGCGGGCAGAAGTCCCAGCCGCTCGTAGTGGCGGATCGTGTCGGCGCTGACGCCGCACAGCCGTGCAAGCTCTCCGGAAAGAATCTCGTCCGTCATTCGGCATTCAACGTAAACTGTGGAACCGGTTCCAGGGTCAAGAGTAGCGCAGCGACGTTTTTGCAAACACGCAAAGGACTTCGTGACGGAGCAACTGAAACCGCTGCATCTCGTCCGCGATCGCGAGGACGGCGCAGTCGATGCGCGCGACGCCGAGTTGTTGCGACTGCGCGGTGAGCTCGAAGCGCGCGACCGTCAGGAAACCGCGATCGCCGAGCTCGGACAGGCCGCGCTGACCGGCGTCGATCCACTCATCCTTCTGGGACAGGCGTGTGCGCTCGTCGAGCTGACGTTGCAGGTCTCGCACTGCCGCGCACTCGAGATCACCCCCGGCGGCCGGATGATCGTCCGTACCGCACTCGGCGCGAACGCCTCCTTCCTGAGTTGCCGACGCGACTCCGACGAAGACGAATCCCTCGGCATGGTCACGCTCCTCGCCGACGGACCCTTCACGTTCGGCCACCTCGACGAAGAGACGCGCTTCAAAGCGACGCACCTGCGCGGCTACCACGGCGTGCGCAGCGGCGCCGGCGTGGTGATCCGCACGCAGTACGGACCCTTTGGCGTGCTCCTCGCCTACTCCGACGACGAACGCGTCTTCGCCGAATACGAGCTCGCGTTTCTTCGATCGACCGCGAACATCGTCGGCGAGGCAATCACGCGCGCACGCACCGAACAAGCGCTGCGCAAATCGGAAGCGCGCCTCCGACAACTCATCGCGACGACGCTCGACGCGGTCATCACGGTCGATCGCTCGCTGAACGTCGTCGAGTGGAACCGTCGCGCGGAAGAGACCTTCGGAATCGCAGCGACGGACGTCATCGGATTGCCGCTGCGCGAGTCGCTGCTCACACCGCGATTCGCACGGATGCTCAACATCGCGATGAACCGCTATCGCACGCGCGGCACGACGTCGCGACTGCGCCAGCGTGTCGAGACCGCGATGTTCGGCGCTCTCGGCGAGGCGATCCCGGTCGAGATCACGATCGCGCCCGCGGGTCGCGGCAACGACGCGACGTTCACCGCGTTCGTGCGCGACATCTCCGAACGCCAGCGCGCCGAGCGCGAGCTCGAACAACGCGAGAAACGCTTTCGCACGATCGTCGAGAAAAGCTGGAGCGGCGTCGTATTGCTCGACGGCGACTTGCGCTTCTCGTTCACCGGATCATCAACGCATCACCTCATCGGCTACGACGAAGACGAGTTGATTGGCCAGTCGCTGTTCGACTTCGTGCATCCGCGCGAAGCCGGCAAGGCGCGCGAGATTTTCCGGCGCATCGTCGAGAAGCCGAATCACGAGACGCACGGCGAGCTGCGCTTCCGCCACAAAGACGGACGCTGGATCTGGCTCGAAGGCTTCAGCCAGAACCTGCTGCATGAGCCGAGCGTCGGCGCGGTGGTGCTGAACTATCGCGACGTCTCGCAGCGCAAGGAAGCGGAGAAGCAACTCGAATATCGCGCGCACTACGACTCGCTCACCGGACTTCCCAATCGCCTGCTGTTCCGCGACCGGCTCGTCAACAGCCTCGCGCATGCGCAGCGCAATCGCGTCGGCGTCGCGGTGATGTATCTCGACGTCGATCACTTCAAGCTCGTCAACGACGGACTCGGGCACTCGTTCGGCGACATGCTGCTCGCGGACATCGCGCGGCGTCTGCAAGCCGTGCTGCGCGCGTCGGACACGATCTCGCGCATCGGCGGCGATGAGTTCAGCGTCCTGCTCCCCGAAGTCACCAACGCGGAAGCAGTGGCGGGCGTGGCGCGGAAGATTCTCGATGCGCTCGCGAAACCGTTCAGCGTCGACGAGCACGAGATCTACGTCACGGCGAGCATCGGCATCAGTTGTTATCCCGCCGACGGCGACGACGCGGAAACGCTCCTCAAGTGCGCCGACGCCGCGATGTATCGCGCGAAAGAGCTCGGTCGCAATCAGGCGCAGCTCTTCACCGCGAGCATGAACGAGCGCTACGTGCGCCGCCTCGCGCTCGAACAACATCTGCATCACGCGATCGAGCGTCAACAGCTCGAGCTCTACTACCAGCCCGTCTACGATCGCGTGCGACGTCGCATCGCGTCCCTCGAAGCGCTGCTGCGCTGGCGCGATCCGCATCGCGGCATCGTGCAGCCCTCCGAGTTCATTCAGCTCGCCGAAGAAACGGGGATGATCGTCGCGATCGGCGAGTGGGCCCTGCGCACCGCATGCGCGCAGCTCAAACGCTGGCACGATCGCGGACTCACGACGCTGCGCATGGCCGTGAACATCTCCGCCGTGCAGTTGCAGCATCGCGGACTCGTCGACGTCGTGCGCAGCGCGCTCACCGAGAGCTCGATTCCGCCCGAGATGCTGCAACTCGAGATCACGGAAAGCGCGGCGATGCAGAGCTTCGACCTCACGCTGAACGTGTTGCGCGAGCTGCGCGACATGGGCGTCAGCGTCGCGGTCGACGACTTCGGCACCGGCCAGTCATCGCTCATCTACCTGAAGCACTTCCCGATCGACACGGTGAAGATCGACAAAGAGTTCCTGCGCGAAGTGACGTCGGACGAGACCGCGGCCGCGATCGTGTCGTACGTGATCAACCTCGCGCACACGCTCGGATTGAAAGTCGTCGCGGAGGGCGTGGAGACCGAGGAGCAGTACACGTTCCTGCGGCACTACGGGTGCGATTTGATTCAGGGATACCTGTTCAGCAAGCCGCTCCCCGCCGACGAAGTCTTCCCGTTCCTGCAGCAGGCGATCATGCGTCCGAAGACGCTCGAAGTGCGACGCCCCGACGTTTAGCGAACCGCGCGGCGTCGCGGATTCGCGACGTACACGTTGCCGATCGTGCGCACCGCAGGCGCGCGTCCGAAGTTCGACACGACGTACGTGATTCCGCCCACACCTTCGCCGACGCCGCGAATGCGCAACGTCGTTTCCGACTGCCCGGGCTCGATGCGCGCGCGACCTTCGATGACATCCGGCGGTCCCGCGATGATGTCCCACGGCAGATTGGCCGGGCCGTAGCAGAGTCGCACTTTCACGTCCGCGACTTCGCCTGGTCGCACCGCGACGACGCCGGGATTCGCGTACGCGCCTGCGCTCGTGCAACCGAAATACGTTTCGTCCGTGACGGGTGCGAGCGTCGCGGGTTGTTGCGTTTCGAGTGCGAGCGGCTCGGTGGGTGTGCGTGCGTCGCACGCGCTGAGCAGGAGGGCGAACGACACCAGGAGCGAGAACCGGATCATTGAACGAAATACGCGAGCGCGCGGACGCTCGTCTATCATGCCGCGCCATGGCTGAGCTTCGGCGCGGGATTCCTCTTCACACGAAGATTCTGATCGGACTGGTGTTGGGCGCGATCGTGGGCGGCACGCTCAACGCGATGCTCGGCCCCACGAATGAAACGCTGGTATTCCTCGCAGAGCAGATCGCCAATCCGATCGGCCAGCTCTTCCTGCGGCTCCTTCTCCTGATCGTCATCCCGCTCGTTTTCTCGAGCCTCGTCTCCGGCGTCGCGGGACTCGGCGACTTGCGCCGCATCGGGCGCATCGGCGTGAAGTCGCTCGTCTACACGCTGATCATCTCGGCGATCAGCGTCGTGATCGGACTGACGCTCGCGAACACGATCAAGCCGGGCAAGCGTGTCGATCCCGCCGTCGCGAAGCAGCTCAGCGATCGCTACAGCGCCGACGCGGAGAAGCGCGTCAGCGCGACGACGGCCTCCGAGGATTCGGATCCGCCGCTGCTCAAAGCGGTGAAGACGATCGTGCCGTCGAACGTCTTCTATTCGGTCGGACGCGAAACACCCGACATGCTCGGGCTGATGTTCTTCGCGCTCTTCCTCGGCGTCTGCCTCACGCTGATTCCGAAAGAGACCGCGGCGCCGCTGCTCTCCGTGCTCGAAGCCGTGTTCGCCGCGACCGAGCAGGCGATTCAGATCATCATGCGGCTCGGACCCTACGCGGTCTTCTGCCTCCTCTTCACGATGACCGCGCGCTTCGGCTTCGGCCTGCTCGCGAGTCTCGGCTGGTTCGTGCTCACCGTGTTGATCGGCCTCGCGCTGCACATGTTCGGCGTCTACTCGCTGTCCGTGTGGCTGCTGTCACGCATCAATCCGATCGTCTTCTTCAAGCGCATCAAGACCGCGATGATCACCGCGTTCTCGACGTCGTCGTCGAACGCAACGCTCCCGACTGCGCTGCGCGTCTCCGAAGAAAACCTCGGTGTGCCGCGCGACATCAACTCGTTCGTGCTCACCGTCGGCGCGACCGCGAATCAGAACGGCACTGCGCTGTACGAAGGCGTCACCGTGCTCTTCCTCGCGCAGCTCGCCGGCGTCGATCTCTCGTTCGCGCAGCAGCTCATGGTCGTGTATCTCGCGATTCTCGGCGGCGTCGGCACGGCCGGTGTGCCGTCCGGCTCGATCCCGTTCATCATCGTGGTGCTCTCGCAGATTCACGTGAATCCCGCGCTCATCGCGATCATCCTCGGCGTCGACCGCATCCTCGACATGTGCCGCACCACGCTCAACGTCACGGGCGACATCACCATCGCGACGTACGTGGCGCGATCGGAGGGATACGAGCTGTTGAAGGAGATTCCGGAGCCCGCAGCAGTCGATCTGTGACGTGGGTCATGGCCGCGCGGACATTTCCGCCCAATGTTGTCGCCGTACCAAACAACTGAGGAGGAACAATGTCCCACGGAACTCTCTCGCAGGGAACGCGAAGGATCGCAGCCTTTGCGTTCGCCCTGGTTCTCATGACTCTTACCGGCACTGCCAGTGCGCAGCCGTTCGGTGCGTGGATGACTCTCGGCGGAAAGCCGGCCACCGGCCACGCCGCGATCGCGTCGAATGCCGCGCTCAACCCCACCGGCGCCTTCACGTTCGAAGCGTGGGTCTCGATCACCAACAGCGGCAGCGGCGAAGACTGCCGGACCATCGCCGGCAAGAACTATGTCGAAGCGTGGTGGATCGGACTCTGTACGGTCGGCGGGAAGCCGACGCTTCGCTCGTATCTCAAGGGCGGCGGCTCCGCGCGTAACGGCGGCCAGATCGAGTCCGGACGCTGGACGCACATCGCCGTCGTGTTCACCGGCACGGAACGCAAGCACTACATCAACGGAGAGCTCGCCGCGACCTTCCCCGAAACCGGACCGCTGACGACCAGCACATCGCAGCTTCGCATCGGCAGCGACGTCTCGTGGGAGTACCCGCCGACCGGCGCGATCGACGAGGCGCGACTGTGGAACGTTGCGCGCACTGAAGCGCAGTTGCGCGCGGCGATGAGTCACGAGATCACGGCGCCGGAGACCGGACTCGTCGCGGTGTGGCCGCTCGACGGCAACGTCGCCGACGTCACCGGTCCGCACGACGGCTCGACCGCGGGGACGTCCGTCGCGTTCCTCACGGCACCGGTCGCATTGAACTGCGGCTCGACCACCGCGACGCATCTCTGCCTGCGCGATCGTTTCAGCATCAACGCGCGCTGGCGCACCGATCCCGCACCCGGCTCGCTGACCAACGGCCAGGCGCAGGTCGCGGGTGTGCCGAACGCGGGGTCCGGCCTCTTCCAGTTCTTCGCACCGGACAACTGGGAAATCATGGTCAAGGCGCTCGACGGCTGCGGCTTGAACAACCGCTACTGGGTCTTCTCCGCCGCGACGACGAACGTGTTCTATCGTCTCGACGTCACCGACGTCCGCACCGGCAAGTCGAAGATCTACTTCAACTATCCGGGACCGCCGGCACCGGCCGTCACCGACACCGACGCGATGGCGACCTGCCCGTAGCGCGCGCCGCGTCACGATTCCATTCATAATCGGCTCCTCTCGTCCCTGCAATGGAGACGGGAGGAGCCGAAGTTGTTTGACCGAGTAGAATGGGCGGTCCAGGAATCGGGCGGGTATGAGAGCGGGCAACATCGATCGAGTCAAACGGCGCATGCTCGAACAGGCTGTGGCCGAAAACCTCGACATGATTCGAGGCGTGCCGCCGCGTGCGCTGCGCCCGTCGAATCGTCTCGGGAAGATCTGGATGCGCCGCGCATCCTTCGTTCTCGTTCCGCTCACGCTCCTCGGCTCGACCTGGTGGGTCGCCAACGAAGCGCAGACCACCACCGTCCCTGCTCGCGCGCCGATCGCCGTCGTCGCCAAAGCCGCGCTCCCGACCTTTCGCGCGCCCGACAGCTCGACGACCGATGAGCGTCTCGCTGCGACGGCGTTTCCGCTCGCGGTGAAGCGCGTCGTGCTCGACGCCGGACACGGCGGCACGGATCCCGGCGCGACGACGACGGACCTCACCGAGAAAGCGATCACGCTCGACATCGGCGCGCGGCTCAAAGCGCTCCTCGAGCGCGAAGGCTACGAGGTCATCGTCACGCGCGACGGCGATCGCACGATCGCGCTCAAAGATCGCGCGGTGCTCGCGAACAGCTCGAAGAGCGACATCTTCGTTTCGATCCACGTCAACGCGATCGTCAAGCACACGGAGAGTCGCGGCATCGAGACGTACTACCTCGGCGCGACCGACGATCCGTCGCTCACGAAACTCGCCGCCGTTGAGAATCGCGTGTCCGGCTACTCGATGGCCGACATGCGCAAGCTGCTCGACAGCGTCTACGCCGACGCGCGTCGCGACGAGTCGCACGCGCTCGCCGCGGCGGTGCAGCGAAACCTCTACACGAATCTGCGCGCCCACGATCCCGGTCTCGAGAACTGGGGCGTGAAGCGCGCGCCATTCGTGGTGCTCGTCGCCACGGACATGCCGGCCATCCTCGCGGAAGTCGGCTGCATCTCGAACGAAAAGGAAGCTGCGATGCTGCGACGCCCCGACCATCGGCAGAAAATCGCCGACGCGCTCTTCGAAGGCATCCGCGCATACGCGAAAGGAAGCGAACGCAATGGCTGAAATCCTCAACGTCGGCATCGACCTCGGCACCTCCCGGAGTGCCATCTCCGCCTCGAACGGCGAACGATTCGTGGTCGATAGCTTCGTCGGCTGGCCGCTCGACATGGTCGCGCGCAAGGTGCTCAAGCGCGACGTGCTGATCGGTCACGAGGCCGTGGCCAATCGCACGATGCTCGACCTCCACCGCCCGCTCGAGCGCGGTCTGCTCAAAGAAGGTTCGGACAAAGACGTCGAAGCGGTGCGCGAGCTGCTCAAGCACCTCCTCCGCCTCGTCGGCGTGAACGGCAAGATCGACGCGTCCAACGTTCGCGCGGTCGTCGGCGTCCCTGCCGCGGCGCTGCGCACGAACAAGCAATACCTGCGCAACTCGATGAAGGGCATCGTCGACAGTCTGCTCATCGTCTCCGAGCCATTCGCCGTCGCGTACGGACTCGACGCGCTGCTGCACACGATGATCGTCGACATCGGCGCGGGCACGACCGACTTCTGCGTGATGAAGGGCCGGTATCCGACGGAAGACGATCAGCGCACGCTCACCGTCGCGGGCGACTCGATCGACACGCAGCTTCTCAAGCTCATCGAAGAACGCTTCCCGCAGGCGAACGTGACGATCTACATGGTTCGCGAGTGGAAGGAAAAGTACAGCTTCGTCGGCGACGTGACGGACAAGTGCATCGTCGTCGCGCCGGTACGCGGCGTCCCGACAGAGCTCGACATCACGAACGAAATGAAGACTGCGTGCGAGACCGTGCTCGCGCCCATCGTCGAGACGATGCTCGATCTGCTCGCGCGCGTGGAGCCCGAGTTCCAGGAGCGCGTCCGCACGAACATCATTCTCTCGGGCGGCGGCGGTCTGATTCGCGGACTGGCCTCGGCGCTCGAGAACGCGCTGAAGTCGGTCGGCGGCGGCAAAGTCCGCTACATGGAAGATCCGGTTTTCATCGGATCGGACGGCGGACTCGCGCTCGCACAGGATGCTCCGGAAGGTGACTGGGAGAAACTCAGCGCGTAGCCTCGTGCGACGCGTGTTGATCTTCCTTCTCATCCTCGGTGCGGCGGTATTCGCGCTCGCGCAGTACCTCCGCCGCACCGGGATGTTCTTCCCCGATCGCTATCCGAACGGCCGCTGGGACATCGGCCAGTGGCAGATCGTTCCTACCGAACACTGGCTCACGACACGAGACGGCGTCCGACTGCACGCGTGGCTCTTCCGCGCGACCGACGCCGATGCGCCGGTCATGCTCTGGTTCCACGGCAACGCAGGCAATCTCACCGATCGCGCGGAGATGGCCGCGGAGCACGCGCGACGCGGCGTGTCGGTCTTCCTGTTCGACTATCGCGGCTTCGGACGCAGCGGCGGCAAGACGTCCGAGTCCCAGCTCTTCCTCGACGGCGAGGCCGCGTTCGCATTCGTCCGCACGCTCGGCGCGAAACGCATCGTGCTCTACGGCGAATCGGTCGGCGGGCCGTACGCCGCACGCATCGCGCGCGATCACAAAGGCGAAGTCGCGGCGGTGATCATCGAGAACTCCTTCCCGTCGCTGAAGGACATCGGCAACACGCTCTACGCGCCGCTGCCCCTCGGCTGGATGGCGCCGTTCGCGCTGCGCACCACGCATTGGCTGAACGAGGCCGGCGTTCCGGTCCTGGTCATGCATGGAAAGCGGGATGCCGTGATTCCATACGCGCTCGGCAGCAAACTTTACGAGGAGCTGCGCGTACCGAAGGAGATGCTCACCTCGCCGAACGCCGGCCATTGTGAGATCCCCCTGTTCGACGCGCCCCGCTACTACGAAACCGTGATTCGATTCGCAAAGACAGCGAAGTAAGAAGGAGGGAAAACCAGGATGAAGTCGACCTATGGATTCATTGCGGCGACGCTCGTCGTCGTGGCGTGCACGACCACCGCGCCACCGCCCGCAAGCACCCCGCCCCCATCCACCACCCCCGCCGCAACCGCCACACCGCAACCGGAGATGCCCGCGTATCCCGCGCCGGCCTACCCCGCACCGACGCTGCCGAAACCGCACGCATCGCTCACAGTTCCGGTCGAGTATCACAAGCTCGACAACGGACTGAAGGTCGTGCTCTCGCCCGATCACACCGCGCCGACCGTGGCCATCGCCGTCTATTACGGCATCGGGTTCCGCGTCGAGCCGCGCGATCGCACGGGCTTCGCGCATCTCTTCGAGCATCTGATGTTCCAGGGCTCGGACAACCTCGGCAAGATGGAGTTCATCAAGCTCGTCCAGTCGAACGGCGGCGTCCTCAACGGCTCGACGCGCTTCGACTTCACGAACTACTTCGAGATCGTTCCGGCGCACACGCTCGAGACGATGCTCTGGGCCGAAGCGGATCGCATGCGGAACCTCGCGATCACGCAGGACAACCTCAAGAACCAGCAGGAAGTCGTGAAGAACGAAGTCCGCGTGAACGTGCTCAATCGTCCGTACGGCGGATTCCCGTGGCTCGACATGCCGCAGTACGCGAACACGAACTGGTACAACGCTCACAATTTCTACGGCGACCTCTCCGACCTCGACGCCGCGACCCTCGACGACTCACGCAATTTCTTCAAGACCTACTACGCGCCGAACAACGCCGTCGTGGCCATCACCGGCGACTTCGATTCGCCGCAGGCACTCGCGTGGGTGCGCCAGTACTTCGGCAACATCGCATCGCAGCCGCAGCCCGCAAAGGCCGACATCTCCGAGCCGCGCCAGACCGAAGAGAAGCGCGCGTCGAAGATCGACGACAAGGCCACCCGTCCCGCGCTCGCAGTCGCGTGGCACACGCCGACTCAGGACACGGCCGAGTACTACGCGATGGCGCTCATCGACCAGATCCTCGCCGCGGGCCGCGACAGCTGGCTCTATCAGGATCTCGTGCAGAAGCGCGGGCTCACCGGTGAAGTCGGCTCGACGATGAACGGCCTCGGCAACATGTTCAACATCAACGGCCCGACGCTGTACACGATGTGGATCTTCCACGACACCGGCAAAGGCGAAGAGATCGTCAAGGCGATGGACGAACAGATCGTCCGCCTGCAGACGCAGCCCGTCGACGCCGCGACGCTCGAACGCGCTCGCGTGAAGATGCGCTCGTCGCTGTACGACGAGGTCGAAGGCTTCTTCGGCTTCGGCCGCGCCGACCTCCTCGCATCATTCGCGCTCTTCAGCGACGATCCGTCGAAGATCAATCGCATCGAGTCCGAGTTCGCGAAGGTCACGCCCGAGCTCATTCAGAAAACCGCGCAGGAGTATCTGCGCCCCACCAACCGCACGATTCTGACCGTGCTACCGAAGAGCCAGGGATAAACGACATGCGCACGAAAGCACTCTTCCTTTCCCTCACTCTCTTCACCGCTGTCGCCGCGATCGCGCAGCAGAAGCAGGCGCCGCCCGCGCCCGGCACGCCGCGCAACTTCGCGATCCCCGCGATCCGCCGCATGGATCTGCAAAACGGACTGAAAGTCCGCTTCGTGCCGTACGGCGAAGTCCCGAAAGTCACGGTGCGTCTCGTCACGCAGACCGGCAACATCGACGAGTCCGCAAACGAAACGTGGCTCGCGGATCTCACCGGCTCGATGATGGAACAGGGCACGACGACGCGCAGCTCCGATCAGATCGCGCGCGACGTCGCGATGATGGGCGGCTCGCTCGAGATCGGCGTCGGCGTGAATCAGACGACGATCGGTACCGACGTCTTCTCCGAGTCCGTCGTTCCCGCGATTCAATTGATCGCCGACGTCGCGCGCAATCCGAAGCTTCCGGAGTCGGAGCTCGCGCGCCTCAAAGGCGACATGAACCGCAACCTCGCGCTGCAGCGCAGCCAGCAGCAGACGCTGGCCGCGGAGAAGTTCGGCCAGGTGTTGTTCCCGAACTCGCCGTATGGCCGGATGTATCCGTCCGAGGCGATGCTGCAGGGGTTCACGCTCGAGCAGGTGCGGAACTTCCATGCGAAGAACTTCGGCGCTGCCCGCTCGACGATTTACGTCGTCGGCCGCTTCGATGCGAGCGCGGTCGAAGACGCGATTCGCGCGGCATTCGGCACGTGGGTAAAAGGCGACGCTGCGACGAAGCCGAGCGTCACGCCGGTCAGGAAGCGCGGCGTCTACTTCATCGAACGTCCGGGCGCGGTGCAGTCGACGGTCTACGTCGGATTGCCCGTCATTGACGCAGCGAACGCCGAGTACCTGCCGTTCACCGTCATGAACGCGCTCCTCGGCGGCTCGTTCGGATCGCGCATCACCAGCAACATCCGCGAGCAGAAGGGCTACACGTACTCGCCCGGCAGCGCGATCAACTCGCGCCTCGGCGCCGCGTCGTGGGCCGAAGTCGCGGACGTCACGACGAATGTGACCGGCGCGTCGATCAAAGAGATCCTCTTCGAGATCGAACGCCTCCGCAAAGAACCGCCAACCGACGCGGAACTCCGCGGCATTCAGAACTACCTCGCGGGCACGTTCGTGCTTCGCAACTCGTCGCGCGCGGGCATCGCGCAGCAGCTCGCGTTCCTCGATCTTTACGGCCTGACCGAAGACTACCTGCGCAACTACGTGCAGCAGGTCTACGCGCTCAAGCCCGCCGACCTCCAGCGCCTTGCGCAGACGTACGTCGATCCGTCGAAGATCGCCATCGTCGTGGTCGGTGATCCGGCCACCGTGCCGGAGCAGTTGAAGCCGTACGGCGACGTCATGCGGTAAGTCCTGTGGAGCGGCGGGCTGAGAGCCCGCCGCTCCACTGTTAGACTTACGTCGCACATGAATCCTGGCGATTCTCTCGACGGCCGCTACACCATCACCGAACGTCTCGGCGCAGGCGGTATGGGCGAGGTCTACAAGGCCACGCACACCATGCTCGGCTCGACGCGCGTCATCAAGATCGTCCGTCCGCAGATCGCCGGCAACCAGGACGCGCAGGATCGCTTCATGCGCGAAGCGCGCGTCTCGACGAAGATTCATCACCCCAACGTCGCGACGCTGCACGACTTCGCATCGCTCCCCGACGGCTCGCACTACATGGTCTGGGAGTACATCGACGGCGAAAACCTCGCGCAGCGTTTGCGTGCGCGCGGCACGCTTCCGCCGCGTCAGGCGTTACGCATCATCATTCAGGCGCTGAAGGGACTCGACGCGATTCATCGCGCGGGCATCGTGCATCGCGACATCAGCCCCGAGAATCTGATGATCACGCACGACGACGAGTCGGTGAAGATCATCGACCTCGGCGTCGCGAAGATCGAAGACAACGAAGTCGCGCAGACGCGCACCGGCATCTTCGTCGGCAAGCTGCGCTACGCATCGCCCGAGCAACTCGGTTTCCTTCCCGAGAACGAGAAGATCGACGCACGCGCCGATCTCTACTCGCTGGCCATGGTGCTCGTCGAGTTGCTCACCGGACGCCCGCCGTACGAGGCGAAGTCGCCGCACGAGTACTTCATCCTCCACGCGCGCGACGTGCAGACCATGACCGTCGAGCTGCCAGTCGGATTGCCCGGCGGCGCGGCTTTGCAGACCGTGCTCGACAAAGCACTCTCGCGCGATCGCAATCAGCGTTACGCGAACGCGAAAGAGTTCGCGGCCGCGCTGGAAGAGATCGAGCGCACGCTTCCCGAACAGCGCGACTTGCCGACGATGGCCACGCCGCTCGACGGCGACGAGACGATGCGCGTGCGTCAGACCAACGTCGACACGCTGCATCGCTCGACCGTGCAGACGAACGCGCCGTCCGCGCCCGCGCCTGCGCCCGCCGAGGTCACAATCAAGACGCCGATGCCGGGTCGCATCGACATGCCCGGCACGCCGACCGTCGCGGAGCAGCAACCCTTCGTCGCCGCACCTCCCCCACCGCCGCCCCCGCAAGCGTTCCACGCGGCCGCCGTTCCGACGCCGGTGAAGAAGCGCAGCAGCGCGCCGGCGATCGTCGTGATCCTCGTCGTGCTGATGGTCTTCGTCGCGGCAGCAGTCGGAGGCGTGTACTACGCGTGGCCGAAGATCTCGAAGTACTCGCCGTTTGCGAAGAGCGACACGATCGAAACGACGACCACCGTCGCGACGACCACGACCGCCGCGACGACGAGCACGGCGCCGCCGCAAACCGCATCGTCATCGCTCGACGTCACCGAGCCCGAGCTCGTGAACGAATCGCCGACGCTTTCCGCGACGACGCCGCCAGTCACACAGACGACGCAAACCGTCGCGCCGCCGCCGAAGAAGATCACGCCGCCGGTCACGCAGACCGTCGCAGAGAACGATTCGAGCGACGAAGAGGTCACGGCGGACGAAGTCGAAACGACGAAGATCGATCGCACCTGGCGTCCCGGTCGCGGACGTCGCAGCGCGAACTGGCGTCTCGAGCTCGAAGGAACGCGTACCGTTTCGCTGCGCGCAGGCGCAAGCACGGGCGAGCTCGCACAAGCGCTGCGTCGCAACTTCCCGAACATTCGCTTCGCGCCGAACGCGGACGTCGTCATCAAGTACGACCGTCGCTCGAACACCGGTAGCGTGTCGAAGGACGGCCGCGTGCTTTACGCGAGCGAGGCGGAGTCGGCCGAGGCGTTCGCGAAAGAGATCGCGGACATCTTCAACGGCGAGTGAGCGTGCGGTCGCTCCACGTGAGCGAGTCGCCCGCGAACGTCACGCGATCCGGCGAGTCGTTCGGAAACCACTGCACGTAAAACGCGTCGCCGCGAACGTGCACGAGCGGGGCGGAACGATCGCCGATCGTCGCCTGCAGCGAGCCGTTCTCTTCGCGCACGACGAACGTGCCGAGCGCCTCGTCTGCGTACGTGCCCGCGTACGACGTCAGCGCGCGATCGCTGTCCTTCGACTCGTCGCGAATCTTCGTCGCGAATTTCTCGACCTGCGATGGGATCTTCGCGAGTTGCTCCCGCAGCGACGCGACTTCCTTGTCGAATCGCGCCGCCGCGTCTTCGCGACCGAGGAGTGAGTCGTACGCGAGCAGCGCGACGGAGTCGGGCAGCGGATTCATTTCATTCGCGAGCACCACGACGCCGATGTTGCGATCCGGCATCCACGACACGTGCGCCCACGCTTTCGCGTAACTGCCGAAGTGATGCACGACGACGTCGCCTTCGTGGTCGGCGAGATACCAGCCGAGGCCGTAGGCGTAGCGATTGAGGCGTCCGAACTTGCGATTGAGACTGATCTGCGGCGCGTGCACTTCGCGCATCGCGGCCAGCGGAAACACGCGCTTCCCGTCGAGCATCCCGTCCGACAGGTTCACGCGCAGCCAGCGCGTCATGTCGCCGATCGTCGAACAGAGTCCGCCCGAGCCGCGATTCATCGTGCGCGGCGACTTCGTCGGCACGCACGGCTCGTTGCTGGTGTGCGTCATTCCGACCGGCGCGAGCACGCGCGCGTTCAGCGTCGACGACCATGACTCGCCGGATGCGCGCTCCACTGCGTAACTCGCGAGCAGATAGCCAAGGTTGTCGTAGCTGAATTTGCGCTCGGTGACGGTCGTGTATTTCTCCAGGAGCGCGAACATCTGCTCGTCTGACCAGTCGCCCGAGTACGACGCGCGCCACGTCACGGGATCGTTTTCGAAGCCGAGGCGATGCGTGAGGAGATCGCGAACACTCATGCGCGACGGATCGAGTGGCGGCGGAAGTTTGAGTTGCGGCAGCGTCGTCGTGAGCGGCGCATCGAGGTCGAGCTTCTTGTCCTGCGCGAGCAGCCGGGCAGTCAGCGCCGTCATCGACTTCGGCACGGACGCGAGATAGAACCGCTGCTCCGGCGTCGCGCCGAACGAACGTTGATAGATCACCTTGTCGTTCTGCACGACCGCGACCGCGAGCGCGGGCGTGTGCATGTCGCGCATCGCTTGCTCGATCCGGGCGTCGAACTGCGTGAGGTTGACGGTGGCGGAGAGGACGAGCGCGGCGATCATGCAGCTACAGACGTTGGTCGATGCATGATGGTTAACGCCCTACACTGTCGATTCGCATGATTCTCGAAATCGCCGGACTGTCGCTGTTCATCGCCGTCGCGCTGTTTCTGCTCACGCCGATGTTCCGAGCCGCGGCGCGACAACGCGCACGCAATGCGTGGCCGCGTATGCAGGGAGTCGTCACCGCGCACTACGTCCGTATGCGCGAGACCACGGGCTTCCCTGAATACCGAATCCGCTACGAGCACGAAGGCGTGACGCACGAGACGTACTGCGGGTCGGTGGAGAACGTCGGACACACGCGCTATGACAACTACGACGTCGCGCGCGCGGTGAGCGCGCTGATGGCCAAACGCGCGATCGGCTCGACTGCGGAGGTCATGATCGACCCGTCGACGTCGAAGCCCTACATCGTCGAGCGCAAGTTCCCGATGACGCTCCTGACCGTCGTGGCCACGCTGATCTTCATCGCATTCCT
>DASVNL010000198.1:0-5110 GCA_036383875.1 Thermoanaerobaculia bacterium | reverse complement strand
AATTCGCGGATCGACGCCTCGGCGTGATCGAGGTACCCGAAACCGTGCACGACGGAGCTGGAGATCAGGAGCAGGCGCATCATGGCGCGCGGAGTATAGCCGCGCTACTTCGTCTTCGGCTTGCTGTCCGCGTCGGGAAGCAGCCACCAACCCATCGGGCCCGGATACCAATGAAAGAGTCCGAACCCCTTGCCCTCGCGCACGTTCTGCACGCGCTTGTTCGTCGCCCACTTGATCGATGACTGCACGAGGAAAAGGTATGGCTGATCGCGCGCGATGATCTCGTGCAGGTGGAAGTACAACTCCTGACGCCGCGACTGATCGAGCTCGCGTTCCGCACGATCCATCAGCTCGTCCGCTTCCGCGTTGCGATAGCCGATCACGTTCATCCCCGCGGGCGCGACCATCTTCGAGTGGAACAGTCCCTTCGGATTCGGATCGGGATCGACGACCCACGCGACGAACGCGGCCTGGAAGTTTCGCGCGAATACCGCCTCGCTGTAGGCCGCGCCGTCGACGGCGCGCACGTCCAACTGCACGCCGACGCGTTTGAGCGCGTCCTGCAGCACCTGCGACTGTTCGATCGACGCCTTGTTTCCGGCGACGATCAGCATCGTGAACGCGAACTTCATCCCGCCGCGATCGAGAATGCCGTCGCCGTCCGAGTCGCGCCAGCCTGCTGATGCGAGCAGCGCGGCCGCGCCCGTCGGGTTGTATTCGACCGGCTGCACCTTCGCGTTGTACGCCCACGAATCCTGCACGAACGGTCCGCTCAGCGGGCGCGCCTGACCGTGGTACAGCTTGTCGATGACCGTATCGCGATCGAAGCACATCGCGAGCGCGCGTCGCACGCGGACGTCCGAGAGAATCGGATCGTCGAGATTCCACGCGACGGCGTTGTAGGTGAACTGCCAGACGTTGTGAAAGTCGAGCGTCGCCTTGATCTTCGGATCGTCTTTGACGCGGAACCAGGTGTCGTTCGATGCGCGACCGACGTCGATATCGCCGCGCTCGAGCGCCTTCCACGTCACCGCGTCGTCGCCGATCGGCCGGAACAGCACTTCGGCGATGCGCGGCTTCGTGCGCCAGTAATCGTCGCGACGCGCGAGCAGAATCGAGCGTCCGATCTGCCGGCGCTTCAAAACGTACGGACCGCTGCCGATCACCGCGCGGTTCTTCTTGAAATCGCCCTTGCCGTACACGTGCTCGGGCATCACGCCGATGTTGAATGACAGCAACTGACCCGCGCGCGGTTCCGTGAATGCGACGCGCACGGTTTGCGTGTCGATCGCTTTCGTGTTCGCGCGATCGAGCGTTTCGAAGTACGACGCGAACTGCATCGACTGTTCGTCGAGGATTTTCGTCAGCGTGAACACGACGTCGCTCGCGACGACCGGCTTGCCATCGCTGTACGTCGCGCGCGGATCGAGGTGAAACACGTACGTCTTGCCGCCGTCGAGGACTTCCCAGCGTGTCGCGAGTCCGGGCGCCGGAGTGAGGTTTTCGTCGAGCTCGATGAGCGGGTCGTAGATCATCGACAGGACCTGGCGCTCGTCTTCCGTGGAGTGACGCACGTAGTTCAGCGTCTCCGGATCGGTCTCGAGCCGGCGCACCACGCGACCACCGTCGGCCGGTGTGGCAGGCGAGGGCTGCGCGGGTTTCTGCGGCTGCGGGATCTCCCGATTGCACGCGACAACGACGACAGCGAGAAGCGAGGCGAGAGCGATGCGGCGCAGCACGAAGCGAATTCTAGTGCTCCCGCGCCTCTTGCCGCGTAAGGAACGCGCGAATCACGCGTTGTTCGTCTTCGGCTTTGATGCGCGTGAAGAGTTTCGTGCCGAGCTTATCCACGGTCGCGGGCTGGTCGAACGGCAGCTTCGCGTACATCTTGCCGCCTTCGAAGTGACACGGCTGGCAGCGCTTCTCGAGGATCGGGCGCACGTCGTTCGCGAAGTCGACCGCTCGCGATGTCGGAGGTGCCGCCGGCGCCGCGGCGAGGAGCAGCGCCAGCAACCACAGAACGATGTCGAGCACGAGCCCAAGCTAGATCCGCCATCGGGCGAAGTCTTGTCGCGGCGGTGAACAATCGTCACAGCGTGCGACGAAAGCAGATGATCCGCTCGACTTCTTCGTAGCCGAGGGCGCGATGCGCGGCGAAACTTCGGTCGTTGTCGAGTTGCGTGTCGCTGGCCATCTCGCGGCATCCCTGCGACCGCGCCCACTCTTCCGCGACTCGCACGAGCGACGCGCCATGCCCGCGACGCCGCACGTCTTCGTCGATCCACCACATCTCGAGGTAGCCGACGGGCGTCGTGTCGCAGCCTTCCGCGTACGGCCGCGTGCCGGCTTCGACGAAACCGGCGAGCGTGCCGTCGCCGCGATCGAGCACGAACACCGCGGTGGGCGACGTCCAGCCGCGCGCGAAGAACTCCGCGATCTCGCCCGGGTGATCGTCGGAGGGCATCAGCAGATTGCGCATGCGCGCCCATTCGGCGGCATCGTCGGGACGAGCTTCACGTACGATCATCATTCGGTTCCGATCACCCATTTTTCGTAAGAGTCGCCGGGCAGTTCGCGAATGAATCGCGACGGCTCCATCAGGATGTCCATGCCGCCGCGATCGCGCGCCATCACCGGGAACACGAGATACAACTCCTGCATCGCGCGTGTCACCGCGACGTAGAACAGCCGCCGCTCTTCCTCTTCGCCCGGAATCACGATCTCGCGCGTTCCTTCGGCATCGACGATCGGCGCGTCCTGCGCCGCGCCTTCGAGCAGCGGCAGCGCTTCATGCAAACGATTCGGAGGGATGCGCACGATGCCGCCCGGCACGCGGAGCGCGCGCTGCGACGGGAAGCGTCCGTCGGCGAGCCAGATCACGAACACGACGCGCCACTCCAGCCCCTTCGCCTGATGCACCGACGTCAGCACGATCTTCTCGTCCTCGGGGGCCACGACCGCGACGTCTTCGCCAGCGATCGGATTCGCCAGCGCGACTTCGTCAAGAAATTGACCAACATCCTCGTAGCGCAACGCGTACTGCGAGAGCTGCTCGAGATCGTCGAGCCGCGCCTGCACGTTCGGGAACTTCGTGCGCGCGTAGTCCGCGTATCCGCGCTCGACGATGATGCGGATCATCTCCGACGGGTTGTGCTTCATCGCGTCGACGCTGATGATCCGGAACAACTCCGCGACGCTCTTCATCGAGCCCATCACGCCGCGACCGCTGACGTCGAGGCCGCGCAGGAATCGATCGAGCGGATTCACTGATTCGCTGATGCGTCCCCAGACTTCCGCCGCCGTCCGCTCGCCGACTTTCGGGTAGAGCTTGAGCATGCGCTTCCACGACAGCTCGTCGCGCGGATTGGTCACGATCTTCAGATACGCGAGCACGTCCTTGATGTGCGCCTGCTCGAAGAAACGCACGCCGCTGCGGATCTCGTACGGGATGTTGCGCCGCGAGAGCTCCATCTGCAGTTCGAGCGACTGGTAATGCGAGCGATAGATGACCGCGATCTCGTCGAGCTTCTCGCCCTCGTCGCGTAGTTCGAGAATCCGCTGCGCGATGAACGCGGCCTGCTCGAACACGTCGTCGACGCCGACGACCGCGGGATCGGGACCGTCGCCGCGCACGGCCTGCAGTTCCTTCTGAAACTGAAAGCGATTCGCAGCGATCGACGCGTTCGCGAGCTTGAGGATCTGGCGCGTGGAGCGGTAGTTCGTCTCGAGCTTGTGAATCGTCGCGTCGGGAAAGCGGAGCGGGAAGGTGAGGATGTTCTCGAACGACGCGCCGCGAAACGAGTAGATCGATTGCGCGTCGTCGCCGACGATCATCACGTTGCGACGCACGGATGCCATCGCGTCGATGATGTCCGCCTGAATCTTGTTCGTGTCCTGGTATTCGTCGACGAGGATGTGGCGGTAGCGGCGCTTGAGCGACTCGGCGACGTCTGGATGTTCGTCGAGCAGGACTTTCCAGTAGACGAGCAGGTCGTCGAAGTCCATCGCGTTCGCGTCGCGCTTCCGTTCTTTGTAGCGGCGGAAGACGTTGACCATCTCGTCGCCGAACATCATGAAGTGCGGGAAGTTGTTCTCGAGATGGAGCTCGAGCGGCGTGCGCGTGTTGATGAGGAACGAGTAAATGTCGAGGAGGACGTCGCCCTTGGGGAAGCGCTTCTCGAGCGTCTTGATGCCGAGGGAGGAGATGGCGGATTCCATCATCTCCTTGGCGTCTTCGTCGTCGAGGATCGTGAAGTTCGACCGATAGCCGATCGCCTCCGCGTGACGCCGCAAGAGCCGATTACCGATCGAGTGAAACGTCCCGCCCCAGATGCGGCGCGTGTCGGTGGTGACGAGCTCCTCGACGCGGCTGAGCATCTCGCGCGCGGCTTTGTTCGTGAACGTGACGATCAGGATCTCGGACGGATCGACGCCGTCCTCGATGAGCCGCGACACGCGATAGGTGAGTGTGCGCGTCTTCCCGCTCCCCGCACCGGCGATGACGAGCATCGGCCCCTCGTTCGCCATGACCACTTCGAGCTGCTCGGAGTTGAGCTGCTCCTCGTACGCGACTTTGTATTCTTTCTTCGGCTTCTCGGGACGCTTCAGCGTGTATTTGCGGATCTTGGTCATCCGCGGGGAGCGTAATTGAAAATTGAAAATTGAAAATTGAAATCACGCATCGCGAGCGCCAGATTTCAATTTTCAATTTTCAATTTTCAATTCAAGATCACCCATGCGCTCGCCACGCTTCCTCGCCTTCATCGCCGTCGTTTTCTGGGGGATCTCGTTCGTCGCGACGAAGGCCGTGCTGCGCGAGGTCGAGCCGGTCACGCTGATCTTCAGCCGCTTCTTCATCGCGGCGATCGTGCTGCTCGCGATCGTGCGCTCGCTGCCGCCGCGCGAGTATTGGGCCCCGCTTGCGCTGATGGGCTTCATCGGCGTGTTCGTGCATCAGATGCTGCAGGCGTTCGCGCTGACGATGACCAGCGCGACGAACACCGGCTGGCTGATCGGCATCACGCCGATCTGGTCCGCGATCCTCTCGGCGATCTTTCTGAAAGAGCGATTCGGATTCTGGAAGACCGCCGGACTGGCGACCGGATTCGCG
>DASVNL010000197.1:0-2276 GCA_036383875.1 Thermoanaerobaculia bacterium | reverse complement strand
GCGCAGCGCTGTTGTTCATCGCGCTGTTCTTCGTCGCCGTGCTCGAGATCCGCTTCGTGCATCCGTATCCCGCGGTCTGGTTGCACAACTACGGACTCTGGAGTCTTTCTGCGGCGGCGATTCTCGCGTCGTTGCCGGCTGCACTGTCGTCGCTGTTCGCGCGGGCGCGCATCTCCGCGCTGACGCGCGCCATCCTGCCGGTCACGCTCTCCGCGATCGCGATGCTGTTTCTCCTGCCGAAGATCGTGACGCTGCTCGTGTTCGCGCAGGGGACGACGGGCACGTATTGGATGAGTCAACGCGCGCTCGTCGCACGCATGCGCCCGACGGACACGGTCTGGATGTCGTCGCGCTTTCATCCGATCACGGTGCGCGACGCGAATCACTACTGGTTCGGCTTCGACAGCGGACTCCTCGGCGTCGTGAATGAGCTGCGGCAGACCGCGCGCGGACGTGAGTATCTATCTCCGATCGAGCCGCTTCCGATCTGCGCTTCGTTGCGCGGTCGAAGCACCGTGCGATTCGTCTCCGCGCCGAAACCTGTTGCGGGGATGGAGAGCGAGATCCGCTGTTTCGCCGAGCTCCAGGCGTCGCGGCGCGTTCAGCACACCGGCATCCCGCAGGTCTACGAGATCCTTCCGCAGCATCCGGCAGGAGGCCGCGTTGTTTTCTGAGAAGCGGATCGCGTTCGCGCTGCTCGCGTTGCTTTTCGCGATGCAGATCGTCGTGCTGATCGCGCGCACCGATCGTGAGCCGCACGCGGATGAACTGGAGTATCTGCACACGGCCTGGATGATGGCGAACGGCGAGACGATCTTCCGATCGTTCTTTCAACATCACTCGCCGTTGTTGTTCGTGGTGATCGAGCCGCTTGCGCCGCATGCCGAGGCGGTGGAGGTGTTGCGGTATGCGGAGGCGGCGCGATTGCTGGCGGGATTTGCGGGGTTGTGCGCGATGGCCGCATTTGCCGCGGTGATCGCGCGCGTCAGTCCGATGGCCGCCGCGTTCGCGGTCGCGGCGGTGTTCGCGTCCGGACGTTTGTGGCTGCGCGTCATCACCGACATTCGCCCGGAGCCGTTCGCGATGGCGTCTTTCTGGATCGGCGCGGCGTTGATCCTCCTGCCGCGAACGCGCATCGCTGCGTGGGCAGGCTTCGGACTCGGCCTCATCGCGTTCGCGGGACTGTGGACGCCGAAGTGGCCGCTGTGCAGCGCGGTGCTTCTCGTCGTCGCGCTGGTTCGAGTCGACGGCGGGCGCAGAAAGATCGCGATGCTGTCGATCGCCGCCGCGATCGCGGGCGTCTCGCTCTTGTTCCTTCATCGCATCGCGCCGCTCGACGTGTTGCGTTTCTTCGTGCTCGACTTCAACGCCGCCGCCGCACCGCATCTGCTCGTGGCTGCGCCGCCCGCGTTCGGCTCGCGGCCTTTCTACGATGCACCGCGGCTGCTCTCGTTGCCGATCGTGGTTGTGGCCTCGGCGTTGCTGCTGCTCGCGGCGCGATTCGATCGGCGGTACCGGCCGGTCACGGCGTTCGTGGCGCTGTTCGCGGCCTCGGTGCTCGAAGTCCGGTTCCTGCATCCCTATCCCGTCGTCGGAACACACTCGTATGCGTTGTGGGGGTTCTCGGCCGCGGCGATCGTCGTGTTCGCGCCGGATGCGATCGTCACGTTGTTGCGACGCGCGAAACTCTCCGCCCGACTCGACGCGCGCTTGCCGGTCATCGCGCAGGTCACGCTGTTCGTTGCGTTTCTGCCGCACGTGATCGTGCAGGCCTCGTTCGCGCAGAACGACACCGGCACGTACTGGCTGCGACAGCGGGCGCTCGTCACGCGACTGCGTCCGGGCGATCGCGTCTGGATTCCGCCGCGGCGCGGAAATCCGGTCACCGTGCGCGATGCACACTATTACTGGTTCGGATTCAACGACGGTGTGATGAACACGGCCGCGGACCTTGCGGCGACGTCGCGCGGTGCGCGCTATTTGCCACCGCTCGCACCGATGCCGCTTTGTGCGGCACTGCGCGGAAACACGTCACTGCGATTCGCCGCGATGCCGGACGGCGGCGTCGCCGCGAAATCGGAACGTCCGTGTTTCGATGCATTGCATGCAGCCGGACGCGTCCGGAACACGGGGAGCCCGCGCGTCTTCGAGATCCTGCCGGCTCATCCGTGACCATCGGCTAGAATCCGCCCGCATAAAACAAAGGGGACTCCTCAATGACCGCCAATCTCGAGATTGCGATCTACGCAGACGGAGCTGACGTGCGCGACATGGTC
>DASVNL010000196.1:0-3485 GCA_036383875.1 Thermoanaerobaculia bacterium | reverse complement strand
CTCGCGGGAGAGGCAGGGAAGTTGGTCGGACTACTGGGCGGCTGACTTCGCGAGCGCGTTGATGTCCGGCGCCTCGAGCACGGGCTTCGGCGCGCCGTGTCGCACCGCGTTGAGCATCGCGATGCCGATACTCTCGGTCGTCAGCATGGACTTCGGCGTGATGACGCGCAGCAGCCAGACGAGCGGGCGGAGCGCGACGTAGAGGATGTTGTACATCTTCGTGCGCGACTTGATGCCGTGCAGCGGTTGGATGAATCCGGGGCGGAAGCAGTAGACCGCTTTGAACGGCATCGCGAGCAGAGCGTTCTCCGCGCGGCCTTTCACGCGCGCCCACATCACGCGACCCTGCTCGGTGCTGTCGGTGCCCGCGCCCGAGACGAAGACGAAGGTCATGTTCGGGTTGAGTCGCGCGAGGACTTCGCCGGCCGCGACGGCGATGTCGTACGTCACGCGCGAATACGCCTCTTCGGTCATGCCGGCGGACGTGACGCCGAGGGTGAAGAAGCAGGCGTCGAATCCGCGGAGCTGGTCTTCGATCGCGCTGAAGTTTGTGAGATCGCGATGCACGACCTCGGAGAGTTTCGGATGCGACTGGCCCGTCGCGCTGCGGCCGACCGTTCGCACGTGTTCGACGTCGGACGCGAGCAGCGCCTCGCGCAGCGCGCCCTGTCCGACCATCCCTGTGGCCCCGAAGATGAGAACCCGCATGCGACGCTCCTTGCCGGCAAACGAAAAACGCCGCTCGTGGGTGCGAGCGGCGTTTGGAAGTGTTCGATGGTAGTCCCCAGCGGACTCGAACCGCTGACCTCTACCGTGTCAAGGTAGCGCTCTAACCAACTGAGCTAGGGGACTGCGTGATGCCTCTTACGACGGCGCGGAAGATACTCCATCGCGTCGAGCGGTTGCAAGAACGGGGGAACGCGGGCCTGCATTCCAGCCGTGCTCAACGCAACGCGCCGAGTGCGGAGACCGGGACGCTGTAGATGTCGCCGGCGCTGGTGAAGTAGAACGTCTTCCCGTCGGGCGAGACGATCGGACAGTACTCGCGCGCCGCGGTGTTGGCGAAGGCGAGCGGCCGTGGCGCAGACCACGCGCCGTCACGATGGACGCTCACGTAGAGATCGCCATCGCCGATCGCATCGGGCCGTCCGTACGCCGCGAAGATCAGATAGCTCTGATCCGGCGCGATGTAGGCGTCGGTCTCGGACGCCGCGGTGTTGATCGGTGCGCCGAGGTTCTCGGGCTCGAGGTACTTCCCGTTGCGGAGTCGCGAGCGAAAGAGATCGCAGCGGCCGGCGGAGTCGGCGCGGCCACAACTGCTGAAGTACAGCGTTCCGTCCGAGGCGACCGCGGGGTACAGCTCGTCCTTCTCGCTGTTGACCGGCGCATCGAGGTGTCGCGGCGCACTCCAACCACGACGCGTGCGATCGACGACCCAGATGTCGAAGTCGGATCGCACAGTCTCGCCAGTGACGGGTCGCGTGGAGATGAAGAAGAGGTGCGATCCATCGGGCGAAACGAACGGGTCGTAGTCCGAATACTTCCCCGAAAACTCCGCGACCTCCGCGACGCCCCACCCTCCGTCGCGCGTGGCTCGGCTTTTCACGATCGTGCCGGTGCGTTCACTCGTACCCGTCGTGCGCGTGAAGTACATCGTGCGCTGGTCCGGCGTCAGCGCGGCGTTCAGCTCATTCTCGGGCGTCGAGACGGCGACCAGTTTCGCGAGGAGGAAGAGGAGGTGAAGCATCCATTCACATTACGAAGCGAGTGGCCTTGTCGCGATGACCACTTTTAGGAGAATCGTAATGACCACTTGTATGCGGCATTTTCAGGAACTTCGATTGATCTCGGAACCCGTACATCCTTTTCGCGCCTTCGTCCGTATGTACTGCCGACCCCAAACAAAATACGGAGGAAGAAATGTTGAAGACCCTGGGATTCGTGTGTTTATTGAGCGCTGTCGCGGTGCAGGCAGCGGAGGTTCCGGAGCGTCCGTCGCCGCTGCGGCCAATCCGAGGCGCGGTGGTGAATTGCAACAATGGTGAGAGCTTGCAGGCGGCCATTGATGCGAGTCGCGCCCCTGCGGAGATTTTCATTACAGGCATTTGCGCGGAGAGCGTGCTCATTCGCGACAAGGACATTTCGCTGCGCGGGACGCAGAAGCCGTCGCTGGATGGAATTCGCAGTCCGAATCCGGCGCTGCCCGCGCTCACAGTGCGCGGATCGGTCATTGCGACGATCAACGATCTGTCGTTCAGCAGAAACCCGGGCGCGGGCCTGGCCATCCGCGGCGGCGCGAGCATGACGATCGGGAATTGTCTGTTCGAGAGCAACGCTACCAGCGGTCTGCGCGTCGATTCCGGCGCGTTCGTCATCGCCAATGACCTGACCTTCACTGCAAATCGCGGACAGAGCACGAGCACGAGCGACGCGCAATTCTTCTGCATCAGTTGCGACGTCGCCGGCAGCGGTCCCGCCGTAGTGTCGACGCGCGGCGCAATCGTCTCGATGCTCGACAGCAGCATCACCGGCACCCTCGGCTATGTCGTCTCGGATCGCGGCTCATTCGCCGACATCGATTGCATCACCTTCGACACCCCGCACCCCTGCAGCATGAATGTGACCCAGTTCGCCGCACTCAGTCTCGCGGGCGGTACGGCCGTCTTCACCGCAGCAGGCGATTTCAGCGGACAGCTGATTGCCGACGATCGCGGCACGATTCGACTGGACGGTGCGCGTCAGGTCGCGACGTCCAGCAATGGCGCGCCCAACGTCGCCGATGCGCTCGGCGAGATCATCGTCGCACCGCTTCCCGACATCTCGGCACAGAGCCTTCTGCTCAATACCGAGGCTGCGCATTTCGCGCGCGTCCTGCTTACGGGAAATTCGATCTTCAAAGGCTCGCTGCAGTGCAGCGGCGCCGCCGACGCGTTTCTCGATCCGACTGTGATCGTGATCCCCGGGTCGACTGTGAGCGGCTGCGAGCACGCGAGCGTGCCGTAGTCGAAAGTACGGCTTTCCCCTGGTTCGGCACACTCCTTTGTGAAGGAAGGAGTGTGCCTTATGGCCCTCTTTCGCTGCGCTTTGCGCTCTCACCGGCGAAGGAGAAAATCATGACTGGCATCTCTCTCATTCGCCGTGCTGCACTCACTGCGTTGTTGCTTTGCCTCGCCGCGTCAGTCGCGGCCGATTCGTACCATCCGAATATTCTGAAATCGAAGGTGGTCACGCTCGACGCCCAGGCGATCGAACGCTGGGCGAACAGTGGGATGGCGTTCCCGCTGACGCTCGGTGATACGACGCTGTCGGTCGTCGTGGCGCCTGCACCCGTCTTTCCCGCGGAGGGCGTGACGATCGTCGTCGTGGGCAAAGGCGGAAAAGAGTCGGAGAGCGTCGTCGCCGGCAACTTCACCTACGCCGGCGAGATCCTCGGCGACGATCCAGCCACCACGGAAGTGCGTCTCACCATCGCCGGCGGTATCGTC
>DASVNL010000195.1:0-7275 GCA_036383875.1 Thermoanaerobaculia bacterium | reverse complement strand
GCCTGGCGGCCGAGAATCGTGACGGTGTTGCCGTTGTACGTCGTCGTGCCTTCGTAGAGCTGGCGCTTCAGCACGTTCGCGTCTTCGACGCTCGAGTTCGCGTTCGTCGTCGTGAGACGCAGGTTCTGCGTGTCGTTGACGCTGAAGACGAAGACGACGTTGTCGGGGAGATTCGCGAACGAGTAGTCGCCCGTTGCGTTGGTGGACGTGCTGCCGAGAACCTGGAACGTGTCGCCCGCGTCGAGCGTGCCGTTCACGGCCCAGGCGGTGTTGTCGCCGTCATCGACCCAGCGATACGCGGTCACGGTGATGCCGGCCAGCGACGTTTCGTTCGTCGCGTCGACGCCGGTGTACGTCGTGGCGGTCGCGCCGCAGTAGCCGTTCTTCGACGGATCGTCGACGCAGACCGTGCCGCTGACGGCGTTGGTGCCCGCGTAGCGATAGCCGAAGTCGACGTTGAGATTGCAGCTCGAGCAGGTGTCGGTCGTGGCGGGATCGCCGTCGACGATGCTCGAGACCGCGCCGCTCGTGACGACGACCTGCACCGCGTTGTTGCGGCTCGCGGTGTTCGTCGCGCGCGCCTCGTACGTCGGAGTGGTGGAGAGGCCGGACGGCCAATCCGGATCCGAGGTCAGGACCTTGAGGTTGTACGTGCCGTTCGCGATGCCGGCGAAGATGTAGAAGCCGTCGGAGTCGCTGACGGTCCACTGCTCGCCTTCACCCGAGTCCCACACGCCGTTCGCGTTGCCGTCCGTCCAGTCGACGACGCCGTCGTTGTCGGTGTCGAGCCAGACGGTGACCGCGTCGATGCCGACTTCGCCGGAGTCCTTGACGCCGTCGCCGTCGTTGTCGATCCAGAGCTGGTCGCCGATGGTCGCGTAGTTGGTGCCGTTGACGCGATAGCCGAAGTCGGCGCCGAGGTAGTTGTTGCCGTACTCGAATCCGACGACGAGCTTGTTGCTGTCGCAGACGCTCGCGGGCACGCCGTTCAGCGGGAGCGACGTGCAGGGCACGCCGTCCGTGTCCGGATCGGCGAGCAGCGTGTGCGACGCGCCGGGGAGCGTCGTCGTGTCGACGACCACGAGGTAGTTGTGGCCCGACGCGAGGGCCGGGAGATTCTGGAAGAGGTACGTGCCGCCTTCATTCGCGGTGGTCAGCGGGTTGTCGGCGATGGTGGACGTCGTGTCGACCAGAACGTTCGTCGACTCGCCGGCCTGGTAGAAGCCGTCGTTGTTCGTGTCTGTCCAGACCGCGTCGTAGAGGCGGACCGTGACGTTCGCGAAGCCCGGCTCGCCGATGTCCTGCGTGCCGTTTTCGTTCGTGTCCCAGTAGACGGAGTCGCCGATCGTGCCGAGGAAGCGGCGGTAGCCGAAGTCCTGCAGCAGGTTCGCGTGCACGCCGTCGACCGACACCGAGCTCTGACTGTCGGCGGTCGTCTCGACCGTCGAGCGATAGATGATGTTGAGGTTCGGGAACGACTGCGCGGCCGAGAGGAAGACCGTGCTGTAGCGCGGCGTGCCGAGTGTGTCGATCGACTCGACCGCGTACTCGCCGATGAAGATGCCGGTGAACGAGTACGTGCCGTCGGCGGCGCTCGCGGTCGTTGCGACCGTCTTGCCGTCCGAGTCGATGAGGTTCACGGCGTTGCCGCTGCGCGCCTCGCCGACGTCGTAGGCGAGATCGCCGTCGAGGTCCTGGAAGATGCGGCCGGAGATCGTGCCGGTCGGGCTCGAGCCGGCGCCGGTGTAGCGATAGCCGAAGTCGACGTTCGTGAGATCGGCGCCTGCGACCGTCGCGGTGCGCGGGTTCGCTCCGGCGGTGAGGGTGAAGAAGCGAGGGAAGTCGGGATCGAGCGTGTCGACGTTCACGGAGAACGTGCCGTTCGTGAGTCCGGTGACGATCCAGAAGCCGCCGGCGTCGGTGGTGACGCTGCAGCCCGCGGCGCAGCCCGTGCCGGTGCCGTTCGTCACGGTGATGGTGACGTTCGAGATGCCCGGCTCACCCGGATCCTGCACGTTGTCGTTGTCGACGTCGTGCCAGAGGCGGTTGCCGATGCTGAAGTTCGACGCGAGGCTGTAGCCGGCGTCGGCGGTGAGCACCTGCGTGGCGACCGTGCTCGCGGGGAGCGTGATGAGCGTCGAGGCGGGATCGGTCGTCGTCAGCGCGAGCAGCGTGCTCGGGAGCGTTGACTCGTCGACGTCGACGAAGTAGCGGCCCGCGGGCAGGCCGGTGAAGAGGTACTTGCCGTTGATGTCGGTGGTGGTCGAGGCGAGGAGCGAGTCGGCGCCGTTCAGCGTGCCGCTCGAGTCGGTGTCGCTGTAGAGCGTCACGACCACGCGCGAGATCCCGTCTTCGCCGGCGTTCTGCACGCCGTTGCCGTTCGAGTCGAGCCAGATGAAGTCGCCGATGCTGGCCGCGCTGATGTCCGGATCGCCGGTCGGGGTGACGTCGCTCGGGAAGTCCGGATCGTCGGTGTCGACCTTGACGATGTAGCTGCCGGCCGGGAGGCTGGAGAAGAGATAGGTGCCGGCCGCGTTGGTCGACGTCGTGGCGATGATCTCGTCGACGCCTGCGTCGATGACACCGTCGCGATCCACGTCTTCGTACAGCCAGACGGTGACGTTCGGGATGCCGTCTTCGGTCGCGTCGAACACGCCGTCGGAGTCGAGGTCGAAGTAGAGCGTGTCGCCGATGCTCGACGTGTCGGCCTGCGTGTAGCCGAAGTTGTGCGAGCCGGAGATCGCGCCCGCGACGATGGTCACGGGGATCTGGTTGTTGAGACTTGCCGTGCCGCCGGTCGATTCGACCGTTTCGGTCCAGGTCTTGTTGAGGAGCGTCGGCGGGACGACGACGATGACGTAGTTGCCCGCGGCCAGTCCGCTGAAGCTGTAGTTGCCGTTCGCGTCGGTGGTGGTCGTCGCCTGCAGCGTGCCGTCGGCGATGTTGCCGTCGCCGTTCGGATCGGAGTAGCGGCGCACGGTGAAGCCGGAGAGGCCGGTGTCACCCGCGCCCTGAGTGGCGTCGCCGTTGAGGTCCCACCAGATGTTGCCGTAGAGAACCGCGCTCGGAATGTTGTACCCGAAGTTGACGCCCCCAATGATCTCCTCGGCCGTCGGGCTGTTGAGGAGGTTCAGCGCGTTGAGGTTCGCGTTCGGATTGCCCCACGTGTTGTTGCAGCCGCCGGCGCACACGCCGTTCGTGCCGGTGGCGTTGCCGGCCGTCACGGCCTGCGTGTCGTTCGGCTCCGCGGTCTGCGTGCCGCCGAACGGCGACGTGCTGCCGGTGCCGGGTGCGCCGTCGGTGTCGCCGACTTCGACGAGGTAGTAGCCGTTGTCGAGGCCGATGAACTCGTACGCGCCGCTCGCGTTGCTGGTCGTCGTCGCGATGACGCGCCAGGCGTTGCCGCCGGTTTGCGCCGCGCAGGTCTTGTTCGCGACTGCCGTCTCGAGCGTCACGAGATCGGCCTGCACGCAGGCGAACAGCGTGACGCTGACGTTCGGGAGCGTCGGCTCGCCGTCGTTGTTCGGCCAGCCGTCGACATTCGTGTCTTTCCAGAGCGTGCCGCGGATCTCACCCTTGCCCTGGAACGTCACGGCGATCTTGCTCGAGCCGTCGTTCGCGGTGCGGCCGTCGGCGTACTTCACGTGATTGCTGCCGAATGCGGTCTCGGCCCAGTTGCAGGTGCTGTTCGTCGTCGGAGGCGACGCGACGCCGCACGTGCCGACGCGCGAGCCGGTCATGTTGAGCGCGCGCATCGTGACGGTGACGGTCTGCGACGATCCCGGAAGGATCGGGCCGACGTCGCTCCACTGAATGACGCCGGTGCCCGTGTTGACGGACGTCGGGGTCGGCGAAGCGGAGACGTACGTGACGCTGCCGGTGTCGTAGCTGTCCTGCAGCGGGACGGGGCTGAGCGTCGTCGACGGACCGGCTTCGCAGTCCTGATCGGTGGTGATGCGGATGCCGAGGGCGTCGAGGTAGAAGAATTTCTGATCGGCGGCGGAGGACTTGCTCGGATTCACTTCGAGACGAAGGATCGAGAAGTCATCGGCCCAGCTCCACGTACCGCCGCCCGGCTTGGACGCGGTGACGTCCCAACTGATTGCCTCGTTGGGATCGAGCGTGGCGGACTCGCCGACGTAGCTGTCGATGAGCGCCGTGCCGAACGTCGTCGACGTGCTCGTGAAGCCGCTGCGCAGCGTCATCGTCAGGCTGTCGTCGCTCAGTGCGGATGCGAAGTAGCCGAATGTCAGCGCCTCGACCTTCGTGATCGTGCCCGCCTGATCGGCGAGCGTGAAGCCGGTGCCGTCCATGAGGCGATTGCCGCCGCCCGTGACGAATGCGCTCGCGACGTTGCGGTTCGGACCGTCCCACGCGTTCGCGGGATTCGTGAACTCTTTGCTGGCGGGCGAGCCGTTCGCGCCCGTGCCGGCCCAGACCGTGTACTGGCAGCCGGTCGGACCCTGGCGTCCGACGCTGGGCAGGCGGTTCTCGAGCAGGATCGAGTACGAGAACGTCTCGCCTTCATCGATCGCCGTGTCGGCGCGGCCGTCGGCGTTCGAATCGGGATTGAGTGCGACCGACTTCGTGATGCGGAACGGCGGCGCGAAGCCGAAGTTCACGTTCGTCACGCTCTGCGCGACGCCGGTCGCGCGCGGCAGGTCGATGTTGACCGCCATCGTCGCGAGGAGGAGTGTTTCGTTGAGCTTGAGGATGCCCTGCGACGTCGTGAGCGGGAGGTTCGGATCGGTGGTCGTGCTGCCGTAGCCGGTCGTGCCGAAGGCCGTGTCGGTCGCGGCGTTGTTGATGCCGTCCGACGTTGCGCCGTCGTACTTCTTCACGACGACGAGATACGGGCCGTCAGCGAGATTCGTGAACGAATACGCGCCGGCCGCGCTGGTCGTGGTCGAGCCGTAGAGCACGTCGCCGCTGTCGACTGCGCCGTCGCCGTTGAGATCGTAGTAGAGCGACACCGCGACGCCGGCGCCGATGCCCGGCTCCGTGCCGTCCTTCGTGCCGTTCGCGAAGATGCCGCCGACGCCTGCGCCGGTGTCGGCAAAGACGTTGCCACTGAGCGAGTTGTTGCCGGTGATGACCGTGCAGTCCTGCGCGGTGGTGCTCGATGCAGAGCCGCCGAAGGTGAGTCCGGCGGTGTTGCAGACCACTGGTCCGCCGGTCGAATTGACCGTGACCTGGAAGCGCACGGCCATGTTCTTGCCCGGAGGCAGCGACGTCTCGAGTGTGGCGTCTGCGATGCCGTCGTTCGCGAGACAGGCGGTGCCGTTGTGGCCGCCGTCGGTGGTCATGCTCGTCATGAGCAGCCACTTGATGTTCGTGACGCTCGCGGGCGCCGGCTCGGTCGTGGTCCACGACGTGCCGCCGTTCGTCGAGTAGAGGATCACCCACTGCGAGCTGGTGATCGTGTAGTTGATCGCGCAGGTGTCGACGTTGCCGTCGATGTCGGTGTAGTCCTGCGTGTACGAGCCCGTGCCGGTCGGCTCGGTGAGGTTCGTGTTCGGCGAGTCGTCCGCGGAGCCGGCGACGTACGTCGTGCCTGCCGGAATGGCGTCAGTCACGACGAGCGGAACGCCGTAGTCGGGCGCGCCGAGGGGGACGCCGGTGTTGTTCGTCGACGCGGCGGTGTAGGTCAGCGTGCTGCCGGTCGTCGTCGAGGTCGTGCCGTCGGTTTTGGTGAAACCGAGGTTGACGCCGAACGAGCCGCTGGTGAGGCTGTTCGAGAGTCCGAAGTCGGCGCTGAACTTTTCATTGTCGAAGCCGGATGCCGCTTCCTGATACGGCGTCATCGCCGCGGTGCAGCCCTGATCGGTCGCGATGAACTGGTAGTAGACGAGACCGACCACGCCGGTGTTGTCCGGGAGGTTCTCGAAGTACAGCTCGTTCTGGAACGGGATCAGAAGCTCGCCGCCGGTTTTGAGCTTCACGATGAGGATGCCGTAGACGTTGACGAGGCGGAAGCAGTCCGCGTCGAACACGCCTGCGTCGCCGACGGGCTGGACCCAGGCGTTCTGGTCGGGGACGAGATCGCCGTTGTTGTCGAAGCCGGCGCCGACGTTCCCGAGGTCGTACCAGATGCCTTGCGTGGTGATGACGCGCTGGCCGGGGTAGACGGGATTGCCCGCGCTGAGCGGCTGTCCGTCCGGACCGAGCGTGCCCCAGCCGATGAGTGCCTGAATCGCGGCGAGATACGCGTCCGGAACCTTGGAGGTCGTGTTCGGCCAGATCTTGTTCGCGGCCGCCGAGATCTCGTTGCGCAGCGTGAACTGGCGCGACGCCGAAACGGTGGGCGTGGCGATCGCGGTGGAGGTCGAGGCCCAGATGTCGTAGGTCAGCTCGACGTCATCGTCCGGCTTGACGCCGCCGGTGATGCTCGCCGCGCAGGGCGGCGTGTCGCTGGCGTTGCCGACGTTCACGCAGTGCGGATACGAGATCAGCCAGTACTCGGTGCGGCACTGTCCTGCTGCCAGCGTTCCGATGTAGCGCGAGCCGTCCGCGGCGCCGGTGTCACCGGCCTCGATGGTCAGCGAGTAGTTGCCGGTGTTCGTGATCTGCGGCGAGGCGAGGTAGCCGGTGGAGTTGAGCACCGGGAACACGCCGGGGGTCGAGCCGACGCCGCCGTTGTAGTTGCCGGTGTTCGCGAACACGTTCGCGAGCGGCGCGTCGCCCGTGTTGCAGATCTTCGCGCCGATGTAGGCCGCGCCGGGTCCGTACGTCGACGGTGAGGTGACGTTCGAGTCGACGACGAGGTTGTAGCCGTTCACGACTTCGACGCTGAGGGCGCCTGCAGCCCACGCGTCTGCGGAAACGAACAACGTTGCCGCACACGCGATGCTCAGAATCGAAAGGAAACGGCGGACAGAACTCTGGGACATTGTTCGCTCCATTGCTTCAACCGCACGATGGTGATGGCGACGCGACCGCCCGACGCGCCCACGCGTCAGAGCGATCGAATCGCCGTGTGAGAAGTTGGTCAGCTGCCCGGAACCTATCGGACCGGCCTCAGAGTAGGCGCAAGTGGTTATTAAAGCCAGCCAGTCCCTACGCCAAAGTGCACGAATCACGAGGGATTTGTTGTGATTTGACGCACTTCTGATCGCCCTCGCAGACGTGTTCCTGGTGTTCGAAATCGGACAGTGAGTTCGAAACTGAACGAACATCATGAGCTAAGTTGTTGATTCCACGTGCCGGAAGGATGGTACGCCGCTCGCGATAGGCGGTCCCGACATGGATCGCGAAATCGCACCCGAAATGAGAAAA
>DASVNL010000194.1:0-6887 GCA_036383875.1 Thermoanaerobaculia bacterium | reverse complement strand
CAGCTTTGCGCCATTCCGCGCTTCCGCTTCGGTGGTGTTCAGCAACTCCGTGTTGATCGCCGCGGCGCGCGTGCGGAACGCCGTCCATGCGTCGTTCGACATCGGCTGCTGTTTGCGCACGCTCTGCAGCGCCGCGTGAATCGGTGCGTTCGCGACGTCGCCGCGAACGGTGTACGTCGGGATGCGCGGCGTGATCGCCGCGATCTGCACGGTGTCGGTTGCACCGCTCGATCGCAGACGCAGCGAGCCGAACGCGAACGTCGCGCCGATCACGATCGCGTACGCGATCCACGCGGCGCGCGACCGCGAGTTCACGACGGACGCGAACAAAGTCACGACGAACGTGATCAACGCGAGTCCGCCGATCGACGCGAGTTGCACGAGTGGCGGGACGCCGAACATCGTGTACGCGAACGCGCCCCACGATCCGAACGGGCTGGAAAGCATGGTCACGGTTTCGAGCGTGACGACGGCGCACGGAAAGACGAGCGCCGCGAGCAGCGGATGCAGTCGCGGTGCGAATGCGCGATCGGCGAGGTAGGGCAGCAGCGCGATCAGTCCGAACACGATCGACGCGATCGCGTACGCGACGCCCTTCAGCGGAAAGACGCCGTTCCACCAGAAGAAGCAGGCGACGCTCGTCGCGAGCCAGCCGCCGAGGAATGCGTGCCTTGCGTGACGCGTGAAGGCGAGGAGGAGCGCGGGTCCGGCGAACGCCGCGATCGCGACGCTCCAGCGTCCGTTCGCAAACGGCAGCACGACGATCGCGAGAGAAAGCAGGAGCAGAGAGCTGCGTGCAGTCATCGGTGGATTACGCATGCGACCTCCATTCGGATTTACGGCAGGTCGGTGATCGGCGACGTCGTGTCGATGAAGATCGCGGCGTCGAACTGTGTCGTGATCGAGTCGGTGGACTGCGGATTCCCGTACGTGCCGGCCGTGACGTAAGGACGTTTGCGCGAGAGCCATTCGGGGACGTCGCCGCGCAGCGGAATGATGAAGCGTGGCGCGCCGCGTTTGCGGAGATCGCTCTCGAGATTGGCCGGCGTGAGCGCGGGGATCGGCGTGAGGATCGGTGTGCGTGACCCTGGCTGCCACTGGCGGATCGCGCCGGCCGCGGTGAGCGTCGCGATGGTGAAGAAATCATCGGCGAGCGATGCGGACAACGTCTGGCCCATGACGGTGTAGGGCGCGAGTTCCGTCGACGTTTTGGAGAGGTGCGCGTTGTGCGCCCAGAGGATGATCTTGTGCGTCGCACTGCGATTCGCACGAAGCCACAGCGCGTTCGCCGCCATTCCCGCGTCGCGATTCGGACCGCCACCTTCGACGGCTTGTGTGACGACGCGCGCGTATTGCTGCGCCTCGGCATACGCCGCCGCCGACGCGAGCGCGGTATAAGCCGCTTCCTTCGGCGGCATCGCCTGCAGGACAGTGACCGCGCTGTCGTTGCACGGCCCGGTCACGACGAACGCGCTTGGAGTGATGCACGCGTACAGCGACTCGGCCGTCGCGGCCGCGGGCGGATCGACGTCGCGCAAATACGTCAGCACCTCGCGCGATGCGGGATACGGCTCGAAGATGTCGAAGCCCGCGATGCGCAGCGCCGGCCGGTCGCCGCGCGTCGCGTTGTACTGACGCATCCACTCGAGCAGGTCGACCATCTCCTCGCTGTTCCAGAAGAGATAGGCGAGTGGCTTCATCGCACTCGCGAGCTCGCGCGCGTTGTCGGCGCCGCCCTGCACGTACGCATCCATTCGATTCATGAGCGGGAACGGTCCCTCGAATGCGACGACGTCGAAGCCTTCTTCGCGCGCGAGGAAGTCGATGATGCGCATCTTCATCGTGAAGAACTGGTGTGTGCCGTGTGTGCCGTCGCCGAGGCCGACGATGGTGGCGGAGCCGATCATGGTGCGGAGCGGCTCGAGGTCGAGGTCATACGGGATGTACTCGTCGGCGACCAGGAGATGCGTGTTCGCGATCAGCCAGCCGTCGATGGTCGACGGATCGATCGTGGGCTTGCTGACTGCGCGGCGTCGCGGCGCGGCTTCGATCGAAATCGCGACGAGGGCGATGAGGATCAGCGAGCGGAGACGCATCGCAAAAGTGTAGCGGCTCTACAATTTCGCAGACATGCCTGAACTCCCTCCGTTTCTCTACGGCACCGCCTGGAAAGAAGACGCATCGGAACGCCTCACGCGCCTCGCGATCGAAAACGGGTTTCGCGGGATCGACACGGCCAATCAACGCAAGCACTACCACGAGGCTGCAGTCGGCGCGGGGATCGCGTCCGCGATCGCGGATGGTCTCGTGCGTCGCGACGATCTCTTCCTGCAGACGAAGTTCACGTTCCGCAACGGACAGGACCAGCGTCTCCCGTACGATCCGAATGCGAGCATCACGAAGCAGGTGCAGCAATCATTCGCGAGCTCGCTCGAGCATCTGCGAACCGACGTGCTCGACTCGTACGTGCTCCACGGACCGTCCCGCCGTCGCGGCCTCGGCACCGAAGATCACG
Source organism: Thermoanaerobaculia bacterium (assembly GCA_036383875.1). Classification (GTDB taxonomy): domain Bacteria; phylum Acidobacteriota; class Thermoanaerobaculia; order Gp7-AA8; family Gp7-AA8; genus QHVT01. The sequence goes on along the minus strand of DASVNL010000194.1, from coordinate 4,372 downwards.
AAGCATGGGAAGCCATGGAAGACCTCTACTCTTCCGGCAAGACCCGAGCCCTCGGCATCAGCAACGTCGCCATCGACCAGCTCGACGCGCTCTGCACGATCGCGCGCGTCCCGCCTACGTTCGTGCAGAACCGCTGCTACGCGCGCATGCGCTGGGACGCGGAGATCCGCACGTTCTGCCGGCGTCGCGGGATCGTCTATCAAGGCTTCTCGCTGCTCACCGCGAACATCGCGGAGCTGCGCAGCCCGCAGTTCCGCGAGATCGTCGCGCGCGTGAAGCGCACCCCCGCGCAGATCGTGTTCCGCTTCGCCATCCAGGCCGGCATGCTCCCGCTCACCGGCACGACCGATCCCGCACACATGCGCGAGGATCTCGATGTGTTCGATTGGGAGCTGAGCGCGGACGAGATGGCGGTGATGGAGAGGCTTTAGTCGGTTGGTGGTTGTCGGTTGGCGGTGGAACCGTTTTAGTTGTCGGTTGTCAGTTGTCAGTTGTCGGTGGAACCGTGGTGGGGTGTGGGTCCCCCGCCAACCGCCAACCGCCAACTGCCAACGGCATTCGCACGCGTCGGCCCCGACAACCAACAACCGACAACCGACAACCAAATCAATTCACGCTCCACCACAACGCGTTGAACACGAGCGGGAACGTCGCGTGCGTTTGGCCGCGATGTTGCGGGCGGAAGCCGTACAGCACGATCTTCCCCTTGCCGTACGTCACTGCGACGGCGGCGGCTTTGCGGGTGAGCTTGTCGGTGCCGAGGATCCAGCCGGAGAGGAGCACGTCTTCGTCGTCTTCGGGATAGGTGGCGAGCACCCAGCGCTCCGTGTCTGACGACGGCGCGGTCGTTTCGAACGCGATTGCCGAGTCGAGAAACGCCGCCGTCTCGGACGGCATCCCGAGCGTGACCGGATGATCGGGACGAATCTTCAAGCGCACGAGCGAGCCGGGATTCGAGTAGTCGTCCGCGCGGACTCCGGCAAGCGCGTTGCGCACCGGAACGTTGAATTCTTCGATGACGTACTCGCACGAGTCGCCGAATGCGAGCAGCGTCCCGCCTTCGCTGACGAAGCGGCGCAGCATGTCCGCGCCCGTCTTTTCCAGACCGCCGCGATATTCGGGCGGCATCTCTTCTTCGTACCGCATCGTCGATTCCGACACGCGGCGGCGGCCCGTCGCGAGGATGTCCTTGCCGATGTCGGCGAGGATCAGCGCGTCGTAGCCGACGACGCCTTTCTGTACGTCCTGCGGTGTGAGTCCCTTGACCGCGATGCCGTTCGACTCGAGCAGCCAGCGCGTCCAGCCTTCATCCATCGACGCGGACCACGGTTTGTACGTCGCGACGCGCGGCTTGCGCGCGAGCTTGCTGCCGCGCACGAGCACTTCCTTCGTCTCCGGTTTGATCTGCGTGACGCGCGTCGTGTTGTCCGGCATCGACGCGCGCTCGACTTTCACGCCGAGCTGCAGCGGCAGCGTCCAGCTCGCGACGTCGTACGGACGCAGGATGTCGCGCCCGGGCTGCAGTCGCACTTCGGGATAGCGCTGCGGCTCCATCATCTCGTGCACGAACTTCGCGTACGGCTGCGCGAGCGGAATCCAGTAGTCGCCGTTCGCGGCCTGGCGCACTTCGACGTTGTGCTCGTTCATGAGCCACGCGAGATGCTGCGCCGTCGGCCAGTCGCGCTGCTCTTTCGGGATGCGATACGCGTCGCGCGGCTTCTCGTTCGCGATCGCGGTGCGTGCGCGCACGAGCAGGTTGCGAAGCAGATCCTCGCGGCGATCGGACGCGAGTTCGTGCAGCGCGTCGGACGCGATGCGTTCGTAGTCCATGATGTCGCGCATCCGCCACCAGCCGCCCTTCCACGGATTCGGATGATTGATGGTGGCCTTGTAGTCGACGAGGCCCTTCGAGCCGCCGCGCAGTTCGTTCGGCTCGATGTACACGGGCGACGCGATGCGCGCCGACGCGATCTCGAGCAGCATGCCGGTGATGTTTTTCCACCAGCCGGTGTTGCGCGTTCCGCCGAGCCAGTAGGCGTCGAACTGGTAGCCGTAAATCAGGCCGCTTTTGTTGGCCTGCTCGAGGCGCATGGCCATGTTCGCGCCGATCATGTTCACTTCGCGCCAGATCAGCGGATGCACGTCGGGATCGACGGGATCGGCGAACGGCGGGATGAACATGCGCGGGCCTTCGCTGCCCATCTGATGTTCGTCGACGAAGACCTGCGGATTCCAGTCCGAGTAGACCGCGCGATTGAGATTGCGCGTCTCGGCCTGCGTGAGCATGTACCAGTCGCGATTGTTGTCGTGGCCCACGTAATGGTGATAGAGCCACGGCAGGCGGCCGCCTTCGTACTTCGTGCCGACGTACTTGCGGTAGTAGTCGGTGATCATCGTCTGGCCGTCGGGATTGAGCGACGGGACGAGGAGCAGGACGACGTTGTCGAGACGCTTCTTCGTCGCGGCGTCGGTTGCGGTCGCAAGCGTGTGCGCCCACTCCATCGCCATCTGCGAAGACGCGATCTCGGACGAGTGGATGTTGCACGTCACGAGGACGATGGTCTTGCCGTCCGCGATGAGTTTGTCGGCGTCGGCGTCGGAGAGTCCGCGCGGATCGGCGAGACGCTTCGCGCCTTCTTTGATGCGTGCCTTGTTGCGGATGTTCTCTTCGGACGAGATGACCGCCATGATCATTTCTTCGCCGAGCGTGGTCTTGCCGAGGACTTCGACTTCGACGCGAGGGGAGGCGGCGTCGAGCGCGCGAAAGTACGAGCGGATCTGCGCGTAGTCCGCGAGAACGCGATCCTTCCCGATCTCGAGCTTGAGAAACTCGGAGGGCGACGGAACCTGTGCGAAGACAGGCAGCGCGAGCGCGAGAAGGAGAAGCAGTCGTCTCATGGGCGGGGGATTATGCAGGAGATCGGTGATGGCGATTGATGCAGAATGCGCGGATGCGTTCCATCCGCTCCGCGCTTCTTCTCGCCATCGGGCTCGTCCTCGCGGCCTGCGCGACGACGAAGCCGCAGCCGGACCCGCAGCCGGCGCATTTTCGGATCCTGCAGATCAACGATGTCTACAAGATCGAAGGGCTCGAAGGCGGCAATTCCGGCGGACTCGCGCGCGTGCGTACGCTGCGCAAGCATCTCGAATCCGACGGCACGCCCGTGCTGCTGCTGCACGGCGGAGATCTCATCTATCCGTCGGTGATGAGCAAGTACCTCGCGGGCAAGCCGATGATCGACGTGCTCAATCTGCTCGACGGCGACGCGTCGAAGTTCGACGAAAAGATGATGGTCACGTTCGGCAATCACGAGTTCGATCCGAGCGATCCGAAAGTGCTGCTCGAACGATTGAACGAATCACAGTTCAACTGGGTGTCGACCAACACGAAGTGGTGCAACCCCACGTGCGATCAGACGTTCCCGAAGACGACCGACATCGTCATTCACGACGTCGGCGGCACGAAGGTCGCGGTGTTCGGCCTGCTGTATCCGTTGTCGAAGTCGTACGTGCGGTCAACGGACGTCGTCGAAGCCGCGATCGATGCGGTGCAGGTCGCGCGCGGGCAGGGTGCGAAGGTCGTGATCGCGGTGACGCACGAAGACATGGCCGATGACCGCAATCTCCTTCAAACCGCCCTCGGCATCGACATGGTCATCGGCGGCCACGATCACCTCTTCATGCAGGACGCCGTCAACGGCAAGTGGATTACCAAGGCCGACGCGGATGCGAAGAGCGTGATCGTGTACGACGTCGTCTACACGCCGAGCGTTGGCGTGCGCACGGCGCCGTTGCGCGTCGTGGTCGACAAGACGATCGCGAAGGATCCGATCGTCGATGCGCGCGTGCAGTACTGGATGAACGAGCTCTCGCAGAAGCTCGGCGGCAACCAAACGATCGGCATGACGGAGAACCTGCTCGAAGGCGTCGAGCCCGCGGTGCGCGGCTATGAGACCGCGCTCGGCAATCTCCTCACCGACGCGGCTCGCAAGCAGATGCAGACCGACGTCGCGGTGCTCAACGGCGGCAGCATCCGCATCAACGACAACATCCCTCCCGGCCCGATCACGAGCTACGACATGGAGGGGATCTTCTATTACAAGAACACCCTCGTCGCGTTCCCGGTGACGGGCCAGCAACTGCTCGACATGCTGCGCAACGGCGTCTCGCGCGCCGACGCCGGCGACGGCCGCTTCCTGCAAGTCTCCGGCTTGTCATTCGCTTACTCGAAGCAGGGCGACACGTTCGTCGTCGATCCGGCGAACGTGAAGGTCGGAGGACAACCGCTCGACCTCGCGAAGTCGTACACGATGTCGACGATCGACTACGTGTACCTCAAAGGCACCGACGACGGCTTCACGCTCTTCGCCGA
>DASVNL010000193.1:0-17233 GCA_036383875.1 Thermoanaerobaculia bacterium | reverse complement strand
CAGCTCGCGCGAGATGCGCATGCGTTCTTCCGCACTGGCGGTCTGACGCACTTGCTGCACGAAGAAGAACTGTTCGAGCGTCGCGAGAACGAGACGTCCGACGATGTGCGCGAGTGCGAGATCGTCCGCGGTCGCGGTGCGAACGTCGGGGACGATGAAGCGCGCCGCGAGCGTCTCGCTTTCGAGTGATACGACGATGCCGCCGCGCAGTTCGTATTTCATCCGCAGCGCGTCGCCGAGAGGATCGCCGTCGGCTTCGCTGACTGTGGAGAGCGCGGGATCGTAGACGAGCATCGACGCGTTCGACTCGCGCACGAATACGCTCGTGTTCAACACGCTCTTCGTCGCAGGCGCGTCGTACGTGCCCGGCGCCGCGCGATCGATGCGAAATGTCGAGCGCGACGCCAGGGCCGCGTACACCCACGGCTCTTCGCTCTCCTCCCACACGAGCAATACGCGCGGCGCCGCGAGCACGGTCGCCGCGTGCGCCAGTGTCGCGTGCAGGACCTCGTCGAAGCGCGATGCGAGATCGCGCGGCCACGCCGCGAGGGACGCGAGCTCGGTGCGCAACTGCTGTTGATAGATGCCGAGGTAGACGAGCAGTGCGGAGATGACGGCGAGATACGTGACGCGAATCAGGACGCGGCTCGCGTCGAAGTGCGGACTGGTGAGCGTCGCGATGACGGCGAGCGCGCTGTAGATCGTGATCGCGGCGATCGCCGTCGCAAGGATGCCGCGCCACGTGAATCGCAGCGTCGCGCAGAAGAGCGAGAAGACGAAGTAGAGAAAGAACGGACTGGCCGGACCTTCGGTGAGGTAGACGAACGCGGAGAAGAGGACGAGATCGATCGCGTGCGAGAGGCGCCGCCACTGCGCGGACGGCACGGGCGAACGCCACGCGATGAACATCGTGATCGCCGCGTACACCGCGTAGATCAGAAGGAGCGTGTACGTCGCGCCGTGATAGTGCGCCGGCGTCGCGGGCTCGAGATAAACCGCGACGAGCGACGACGACGCGAGCACGAATCGTCCGGTCGCGATGAGGCGCTCGGCCCGCGCGTGCGGCGTGTAGTCGGGTCGGATCGTGGTCGTCGCGGGGCTCATCGTGTCGGGCAATGAAACTACCGGATCGTGCGCGCAGTTCCACCCTATCCAAAGTCGAGTGCGCCCCAACTCTCGCGGATCTACACTCCATGCATGCGCACGTTGACCAAAGGAATTACAGTTTTCGCACTCTCGGTCGCCGTTCTGGCGACGCCGGCTTGTCGCCGCAAGAAGCCGCTCGATCCGGCTCCGCTCCCGCCTGTCGTGACTGAGACCGCCGAGCCTGCGCAACCGTCGACGCGCGTCGATCCGCCCACGGAGTTTCAACCGGAGAAACCGGAACCAGTCGTCGAAGAGTTGAGTGCCGACATCGCCGAAGCGAATCGCCAGGCGCGCGAGCGCGGCTACATCCGCGACGCGTTTTTCGGATACGACGAGGCCGCGCTCGATGACGAGGCGCAGGCCGCGCTGACGACGTCCGCGAAGTGGCTTCGCGAGCATCCCGAGTACCGCATCCGCATCGAAGGTCACTGCGACGAGCGCGGCACCGAGCAATACAACCTCGCCCTCGGCGATCGTCGCGCAGGCGCAGCGTCCGCATATCTCGAAACGCTGGGCATCGATCGCGGCCGCATCGAGCTCGTGAGCTACGGCGAGCAGCGTCCGTTCGAGGAAGGCTCGTCCGAGGACGCGTTCGCGCAGAACCGCCGCGCGCACATCGTGCTCACCGGACGCCGCTAAAAGTGAATCGCATTCTTGTGTGAAGAGCGCTGCGTTCATCCCCGCAGCGCGCTCCACACAGAATGAGCCGGCGGATCGTCAGGGTCCGCCGGCTCGATTTTCCAGACCATGACCTCCGAGCCCATCACCGCCGCCATCACGCGCGTTCAGTCGCTGACGTCGGACGTCGACTCCCTGCGCCGCTCGATCGATGCGCAGGATCTGCCACTCAATGACCGACAATACCTGTCGCGCTGCTTCGACCTCCTGGAGATGGAGCTCACGGCGTTGCGCGACTACCTTGGCGGATTGAGCTCATGAGCGACGACATCGACGAGAGAAAACGAGACTGGCAGGAAGAGCGCGGCGGCCGCATCGATCCGATGAAGTATCCGGACGACGAAGCGCCGATCGACGACGGCGCGAGGATCGACGAGGCGATCGCGGAGTCGTATCCGGCAAGCGATCCGCCGTCGTGGAACAGCGGAATCACACGCGACCCCGAAACGAGCGATTAGGGTTCGTTAAGGCGCGACACGCCAGATCGCATTGCCGACGTCGTCGGCGACGAGCAACGCGCCGCGCTTGTCGATGATCACGCCGACGGGCCGTCCCAGCGCATCGCCTTTCTCGCTGACGAAGCCGGTGAGCACGTCCTGCGACTCGCCACTCGGGCGTCCGTTCGCGAACGGCACGAAGATCACTTTGTAGCCGCTGCGCGGGCGTCGATTCCACGAGCCGTGCTGGCCGATGAACGCGCCGTTGCGATATTGCGCGGGCAGCGCGGTGCCGCTTGAAAACGTGAGGCCGAGGGAGCCGGTGTGCGGGCCGAGGGCGTAATCGGGGACGAGCGCTTTCGCGACGAGGTTGGGACGCTGCGGCTTCACGCGCGTGTCGACGTGCTGGCCGTAGTAACTGTATGGCCACCCATAGAATCCGCCGTCCTGCACGGACGTGAGGTAGTCGGGGACGAGATCACTGCCGATCTCGTCGCGTTCGTTGACCACCGTCCACAACGCGCCGGTGTCGGGTTGCCACGCGGTGCCGACCGGATTGCGAAGACCTGATGCGAACACGCGCGTCGCGCCGGTGGCGGGATCGATTTCGAGAATCGCGGCGCGGTTCTGTTCGATCGCCATCCCGCCTTCCGCGACGTTGCTGTTCGATCCGACGGTGACGTACAGCCGCGAGCCGTCGCGATTCGCGACGACGTTCTTCGTCCAGTGATGATTGATGCCCGCGGGCAGATCCGTGACCTTCGTCGCGCTCGCGGTGATCGAGGTCGCGCCTTCCGTGTACGGGAAGCGCACGAGCGCGTCGGCGTTGGCGATGTAGAGCTGATCGCGCACGAGCGCCATGCCGAACGGTGACGACAGATTCTGCAGAAACACCGTGCGCGTTTCAGCGACGCCGTCGCCGTCCGCGTCGCGCAGCAGCGTGATTCGATTCGCACTCGGCACGGCCGCACCCGCCTTCTTCATGAACATCTTCATGAACCACGCTTTGATGCCGGTCTTCTTTTCCTTCCCCGGCGAGTTCGTCTCCGCGACGAGCACGTCGCCGTTCGGAAGGACGTAGAGCCAGCGCGGATGATCGAAGTTCGTCGCGAACGCATTCACTTTCAGTCCGGCCGCGGCGACGGGAGTTTGTCCCGGTGCCCACCCTTTCGCCGGCGCGACGAGCACCGTCGGGATCAGCGTGCGTTTCGGTTCGGGGAGTCGCGGCGATGGCCCCATCCCCGCGCTGACCGGCAGCTTCGCCGATTCGCACGACGTGAAGACGACGAGGGCGGCGAGGAAGACGGCGACGACGAGCACGCGAATGAGCTTGCGCATGCCGCGGTGCGAATCAAACTTCGCGCCCGCGGCTACGGCTCACTTCGGCAGCGTCACGGTGACTGTCGTGCCGGCGCCTTCCGCGCTCTCCAGACTGATGCGCCCACCGTGCGCTTCGACGAGCTTCTTCGCGATCGACAAGCCGAGTCCCGTGCCGTTCGAGTTGCGTCCTTTCTGAAAGCGCTCGAAGAGTCGCGACTGTTCGGCGATCGGGATGCCCGGACCATCGTCGCGCACGCGCACGACGACTTCGCGACCGCGCACGTTCGCATCCAACGCAACGCGACCATCGGCCGCATGCTGCACGGCATTCGCGAGCAGGTTGAGCAGCACTTCGCGAATCCGCACCGGATCGGCGTCGATGAGCAACTCCTCCGGAACGTCGAGCGCGACCTGAGCGCCGATCGCCGCGACCGCGTCGCGAATCAGGTCTGCGAGGTCGAACGTTTCTTTGCGCAGTTCGAGCACGCCCGCTTCCGCGTTCGAGAGCGTGCGCACGTCTTCGACGAGTCGCGAGAGATGCTGCGTCTCCGCGAGCAGCTCGCCGAGGCGCGCGTCGTCGCGCGGATAGACGCCGTCGAGCAATCCTTCGATGCGCCCCTGCAGGATCGCGAGCGGCGTGCGCAGTTCGTGCGCGACGTCGGCCATCAGTTGACGGCGCAGCCGGTCCTGCTCGCGAAACACGCCCGCGACGCGACGCACGGTCAGCGCGAAAACCGCGACGAGCGTCACTCCGACGCCGAACGTCACGCCGAGGATCCACGTGCGGCCGGGGCTCTTCGTCACGAATGTGACGATCGAGCTCGCGGCGATCGCGGTGAAGACGATCATCGCGCCGAACGCGCAGCCTACGCGCCGCGCGAATGGCGGCGCGCCGTGTCTGCGTCGATGATGTCGCGCGTGTCTCATTCGCGGGCGAATCTGTATCCGACTCCGTAGACGGTGTCGATGTAGTCGCCGCCCAGTTTGCGGCGCAGGTTCTTGATGTGCGAGTCGATCGCGCGATCGAACGCGTCCGCATCCGAGCCGCGCACGGCGTCGAGAAGTTGCGCGCGGGTGAACACGCGGCCCGCGTGGCGCGCGATCAGCGCGAGGAGTTGAAACTCCGTGGTCGTGAGATCGAGCACGTCGTCGCCGCGCGTGACGCGCATGCGCGCCGTGTCGATCGCGAGATCGGCGACGCGGAACGTCGTCGCGTCGATGGCATCCCGATTCTTTTCAGTGCGTCGCAGCACGGCGCGCACGCGTGCGACGAGCTCGCGCGGGCTGAACGGCTTGGTGATGTAGTCGTCCGCACCGACTTCGAGTCCGTGCAGACGATCGTCTTCTTCGACGCGCGCGGTGAGCATGATGATCGGGAGATCGGAGTCGCGGCGGATGGTGCGCGCGACGTCGATGCCGTCGAGCCGCGGCAGGCCGAGGTCGAGGACGACGAGATCGGGACGACGCCCGCGCACTGCTTCGAGTGCGCGGACGCCGTCGGCCGCGACGATCACGTCGAAGCCTGCCAGTCGCAAGTAATCGGTCGCGATCTCCGCGATCTGCGGCTCGTCATCGACGACGAGGATCATCGTCACGGCGTGGCCGCTCCTCCCGGCGTGCGGTCGCCGTCCGGCTCGTTCCACATCCGCTCGTGCGCCTGGCGATGCCAGTCATCGAGGTCCGTGCAACCGCGACGATGTCCGTGTCGCCCGTGACGTCCGCCGCAACGTCCCGCGAATCCGCGGAAGATCGCGAGCCAGACGAACACGAAGAACAGCGGTGCGAGAAAAAACGGAAAGCCCCACGGTCCATGCCAGTGATGATGTCCGGCGACGGGCTCCGCACCTCCCTGTTCCAATCCGACGTTGTATGCGATCGCCGCGGTGATCGTGACGAGCACGAGCGCGACGACGATGGCGATCCAGCGAGTGCCTCTCATAAATGACTTCCTCCTTCGACGAGGAAGATGCATCGCGATTGTGGAGCGACGATGGAGTGAGTATGGAGCCATCGCCTTTCGTCGCGCGCAGTGAACTCCTCCAAAACAAAAGCGAGTTCGACCGATCGCACGAGTCTGGTGTTGTAATTGCGTCTGTATTTTTCGTGCGCCCTCGATTGACTTGGCGTACAGATGCAAGTCGATTCCCTCGAGGATTCCAACGTGACCGCCTCCCGGCATGACGTCCCCACCGAGCCCCAACGCCGCCTGCGACTGCTGCGGGAAATGCTCGATGGAATGACGGACCTGGTCTGGATCAAAGACGCCGAGGGGCGGTTCCTCGACGTGAATCACGCGATGGCGCGCGTGGTGGGATGCGAGCCCGAGGAAGTGCTCGGCCGCCGCGATCACGACTTCGCGCCGAAAGACCTCGCCGACGCGTACAGAGCCGACGATGAATCCGTCGTGCGAGGCTCGGGCACGTTGCGACGCGTCGAGCGGATCGTCGATGCGAAATCGGGGGGCGTGCGCTGGGTGGAGACGATCAAGACCGCGGTCTATGACGACGACGGCTCGTTGATCGGCATCACCGGCGTCGCGCGCGACATCTCATCGCAGCAGGAGGCCGAAGAAGGCCGGCTGCAATTGATGGAGGAGCTCAAGCGCCAGCACGCGCGGCTCAACGATCTCATCGCCAACGTGCCGGGCGTCGTCTGGGAAGAATCGCTCGACGGTTCATATCGCTACGTCAACGACTACATCGAGGTGATGCTCGGCTACTCGAAGGCCGAGTATCTGGAGCGTTTCAGCTCCGTGCAGGAATTGATCCCCGACGGCGATCGCGAGACGTTCGCGACGATCACGGCCGCGATGGTGGCCGAGAATCGTGGCGGCACGAATCTCTTCCGCCTCATTCGCAAAGACGGACGCGTGATCTGGTGCGAGTCGCACTGCAGCGTGATCGTCGGCCCGGACGGCACGCCGACGGGCGTGCGCGGCGTGTCGATGGACGTCACGGAGCGCGTGCTCGCCGATATCGCGCTGCGACAAACGGAAGAGCGCTTCCGCCATCTCGCGAACGCCGCGCCCGTCATGATCTGGACGACGAACGCCTCGGGCGAGGCGGAGTTTCAGAACAAGCGCATCACGGAGTTCACGGGCGACGACGATCTGATCGGCAATCGCTGGCTCTCGGTCGTGCATCCGGATGACTTCGAACGCGCGAAGAACCTGATGACCCAGGCGCACGTCGAGCATTACTTCACGCCGTTCGAGATGCGCGCGCGCCGCTACGACGGCGACTATCGTGAAATCTACATCGCCGCGACGCCGCAGCAATCGGCGGACGGCACGTTCGCGGGATTCGTCGGCACGTGCGTCGATCTCACCGATCACCGCCGTCTCGAGCGTCACCTCGAACAAAGCAATCGCATGGCCGGACTCGGACGTCTCGCCGCGACGATCGCGCACGAGATCAACAACGTGCTGATGGCGATCCAGCCGTACAGCGAAGTGATTCGCCGCGCGCCGTCGCAAGCGGTGCTCGATCGCGTCGGCGAGCGGATCGCGTCCGCCGTGCAGCGCGGCGGACGGATCACGCATCAGATTCTTCGCTACGCGCACGCGGCCGAGCCGTCGATCCGCGCGCTGGCCGTCCGCAAGTGGCTCACCGCGAACTGCGACGAATGGCAAACGCTCCTCGGATCCGGCGTCGAAGTTCGCATCGACGCCGATGACCTCCGCGTGCTCGCCGATCCGCATCAACTGCAGCAGATCTTCGTGAACCTCGCGACCAATGCGTCCGAGGCGATGAAGGGGCGCGGCCGATTCACGATTACGGCGCGGAGCGCCCAACGCTGGCCGGGACTCAATGGTCGCAGCCACGGCTTCGTGCATTTCACGATCGAAGACACGGGGCCGGGAATCTCGAGCGAGATCGCGGCGCGCATCTTCGAGCCGCTCTTCACGACGCACTCCGCGGGCACCGGACTCGGCCTCGCGATCGTGCACGAAGTCGTGCGGCGTCACGGCGGTGCGATCTCGGTCGACGCCGATCGCGCCGGCGCGTGCTTTCATCTCGCTCTTCCGGCCACGAGCGCGGAAGAAGTCGCGAAGCATGAGGCCTGCGACGTCTGGCCGTCGTGGATCAAGCGCGTGCTCATCGTCGAGGACGAGGCGACGGTTGCGGATGCGCTGAAGCTGCTCCTCGAGCTCGACGACGTCGAAGTGTCGATCGTTTATCGCGGCAGCGAAGCGGTCGAAGCGGTCGATGCGTTCAAGCCCGACCTCGTGATTCTCGACATCGGACTGCCGGACATTTCAGGCACGCGCGTGTTCGAGTTGATCCGTCACGCGCATCCGCAGTTGCCGGTCGTTTTCGCGACGGGCCACGCGCCGGAGCTCGAGCATGAATCGGTGGAGTTCAGCGGACCGGTCGCGCATCTGCTCAAGCCGTTCGACACGACGTCGCTGATCAACACCGTGCGGATGCTGCGCTAGCCGTCGATTTTCGCGATGCGCGCGACGTCTTCGCCGGGCAGCAGCACCATCTCCCCGCGCGAGCCCGCGAGTCGATCGCGCAGGTACGGTGCGTACTCTTCGGATTCGTAGAACGCCTGCGCGGTTTCGCGCGACGGCCACTCGACGAGCAGGAAGAGCTGCGGGATCGCGCGCTCCCCTTCCCACTTCTCGCCGCGCGACGTGCGCGCGAGATAGCGGCCGCCGAATCGCTCGACGATACCGGTCACGTTCTGCACGTAGTTCTGCGTCCAACTCGGATTGGTGATCTCGATTTCAGCGACGGAGTAGTACTTCATGGTGAACGAAGAGTAACAGTGTCTGGCGCGTTCGCGCCTCCGGTTGCGTCCTCCTCCCACGCCGCATCCAACGACTCACAAGCACGAGAGAAAAAGGCCGCGACGGACATTTGGCACACGTTAGGCAGAGTCCGTTGATGCGCCGGAGAGGAGTCGGTGATGTTCGATGGCATCCTCATCGAGTCGGCGGGAAAGGACAGGCACGCAGGAGCATGGGTCTCGACGATCCTATCGATCATCGCTCATGTGGCGCTGCTTCGCGCGGCGATCATGGCCGGTGTGCACGCGCAGGAGAATCCGGTGGTGATTCCGCGTCCGATCGCGGCGTTCATCGTCGCGGCGGCGCCGCCTCCACCTCCTCCCCCGCCGCCACCCGGACCGTCGCCAAGCGTCGCGACGACGCCACGCGTCGAGCGAAAGGCCGAGCCCACGGAACCTGTGTTCCAGCAGCTCACGGACATTCCGAAGGATCTGCCGCGAGTCGCAGAAAATCTGACGCCGCAGAAAGCGCCGGAGACTCCCGCGGACGGCGGAGTGCCGGGCGGAATGGAAGGCGGACAGCGCGGTGGAATCGTCGGTGGTCAGATCGGCGGAGAAATCGGCGGGAAGCTCGGCGGCGAGATCGGTGGGAAGATCGGAGGAACGCTCGGCGGCAACGGTACGCAACTGGGCGGTGGGAACACGGTCGGAACGCCGGTGCGCGTCGGAGGGAACGTCCTGCCACCGAAGATCGTCACACGCGTGGACCCGCAGTACACCGAGGCCGCGCGGCGCGCGAAGATCGAGGGAATCGTCATCATCGAAGCAGTGATCGACCGCTCCGGCAACGTCACGGAGGCGCGCGTGCTGAAGGCGCTGTCTTTCGGACTGGACCAGCAGGCGCTGAACGCGATTCTCGCGTGGAAGTTCAAACCCGGCACGCTCAATGGACAACCGGTTCCGGTGTATTACAACCTCACCGTCAATTTTCAGATCGATTAGCGGCGTCCTGATCGCAAGAAGGACGCAGAAGAGGAGAGAAGTCGAATGCAAGGGATGGAAGCAGGGAGTTTCAGTGTGATGGGCATGTGGGAGTCGATGACCTGGCTCGGTAAAGGGGTCGTCATCGTCCTCATGCTGATGTCCATCTGGTCCCTCACGATCGCGGTCGAGCGTCTGTGGCGGTTTCACCGCGCGAAACGCGAGTCGCTCGAAGTGGCAAAGGGCGTGACGCCGCTGCTGCGCGAGCACAAGCTCGATCAGGCAATCACATTCGCCAAGAAGTACAAGCACAGTCACCTCGGCCGCGTGCTCGCGGCGGGATTGACCGAGTTTCAATTCGAGGCCACGCAGTCGTTGCCTGAAGGCTTCGACGTCGTCGACTCCGGCAAGCGCGCCATCGAGCGCGAGACGCTGATGACGACCGCGGAGATGAAGAAGGGTCTCGGCAACCTCGCGACCATCTCGACGACCGCGCCGTTCGTCGGTCTGTTCGGAACGGTCGTCGGCATCATCAACGCGTTCCGCGGCATGGCTCTCTCGGGCTCAGGCGGACTCGGTGCGGTGTCGGCCGGTATTGCCGAGGCGCTGGCCACGACGGCGTTCGGCCTCCTCGTCGCGATCCCCGCGGTGTGGATGTACAACTACTTCCTCAGCAAGGTCGAACGCTTCCAGGTCGAGATGTCCAACTCCTCGTCTCAGCTCATCGACTACTTCATCAAGAACGAGTCGCGCGCCCGCGCGCGCTAGGAGTTGGCGAATGGCATTCGGTTCAGGCGGCGGTTCCGACGAAATGAAGGGGGACATCAACGTCACCCCGCTCGTCGACGTCTGTCTCGTCCTTCTCATCATCTTCATGGTCGTGACGCCGATGCTGCAGTCGGGCATCGACGTCCTTCTTCCCCAGGGCTCGCATTCGGAAAAGCAGCCGGGGAAAGAGAGCGATCTGATCATCTCGATCAAGGCCGACGGCACGGTGTTCGTCGGCCAGAACTGGATTCCGGACAAGAACCTCGCGACGTATCTGCAGGCCGAGCATCAGAAGGACCCGACGCGAGCCGTGATGCTCAAGGCGGACAAGCGCATCAACTTCGGGAAGGTGCGCGAAGTCATGAAGGCCGCGAACGAAGCGCAGTTCACGGGAGTCGCGATCCTCACGGAGAGCGAGATGGCCGGCAAGAAAATGGCCGAAGGCAGTTAAGGAGTCACGCATGGGATTCGGAGGATCGAGCGGCTCGGGCCTGCGCTCGGAAATCAACATCACGCCGCTCGTCGACGTCGTGCTGGTGCTGCTGATCATCTTCATGGTGGCCACGCCGATCCTGCAGATGGGACTGGACGTGGAAGTCCCGCCGAAGGTGGAGATGACCGCACCGCCGCCGGAAACGCAACAGAACCAGCTCGTCGTGCTCGTGCGCGGCGACGGGCTCTATCTCAACTCACAGAAGATGGCCACGCCCGCCGCGTTACGCGACGCGATCGCGCAGCAGATGCTCGCGCGTCCGCAGGACGAGCGCGTCGTGTTCATCAACTCGGAGGACGGACTCGCCTTCGACCGCGCAGTCGAAGCGATGGACGCGGCGCACGCCGCGGGCGCGAAGAAGGTCGGGTTCCTGACGGATCCGCCGAAGTAGTTGGATTCGTAGCGCCGGCTTCCAGCCGGCCGGTTCGCCGGCATCCTGCCGGCGCGGGCTCGGAAGCCCGCGGTCCGGCGCGCTGGAAGCGCGCGCTACGCCGGCCGGCGGAGGCGTGTCGGAATCGAACCAACCTTTCGACGCTTCCGCGCCGAAACAACGGTTTTGAAGACCGCGGGAGCCACCAGACCCCATTCGCCTCCTCACGACGCACGCGCGTGAAGCCGTAAGAAGCGGCGTACGGTAACACGGCTTACAATCCGCGCCGCATGACCTTGCTCTTCCCCTTCGTCGCGTTCGCGGTCGGCGCGATCGTGGGGAGCTTCCTCAACGTCGTCATCCATCGCGTGCCCCGCGACGAGTCCATCGTCTTTCCGGCCAGCCGCTGCCCGCACTGCGGCACCGCGATCAAACCCTACGACAACGTCCCGATCCTCGCGTGGCTCTGGCTGGGCGGCAAATGCCGCGCGTGCCGCGGTCCGATCTCGTTGCAGTATCCGCTCGTAGAGCTCGCGAACGGCTTGTTCTACCTCGCCATCTTTCAACGCACCGGACTGACCCCGGGCTTCATCGCCATCGCGGCCCTCGTCTCGATGACCATCGCCCTGATCTACATCGACCTCGAGTGGCAGATCCTCCCCGACGTCATCGACCTTCCCGGCGTCGTCGTCGGACTCGTCGTCGGCGCGCTGCACCTCGGCGCGCTCTATCCCCACTTCATCCTGTCGAAGACCTTGCTCGAATCCGTTGCCGGTGCGGCTCTCGGTGCGGGCGTGCTCCTCGCGATCGGCATGTCGTACAAGCTCCTGCGCAAAGTCGAAGGCATGGGCCTGGGCGACGTGAAGATGATGGCCATGCTCGGCGCAGTCCTCGGGTGGGAGCCGCTCTTTCCGCTCCTGCTCATCGCGTCGATCGCCGGATCCATCGTCGGCGTCATCGTCGCGGCGAAGAGTCCGGACGGCTTGAAAGTCGCGGTGCCCTTCGGCGTCTTTCTCGGACTCGCCTTTTTGGTCGTGATGTTCTTCGGCCCTACACTCTGGGAGTGGTATCTCGCGCTGCTCCTGCGCTGACGAAGCTCGACTTCCGACGGGACGTTCGTCTCTTCCTGTCGGTGCTCGTCGGCGTGCTCATCACGCTCATCCTCGCGCTGGTGATCCTCCTCGGCTACGCGGCCGGTGAGATCGCGGGCGCGTCGGAGGAAAGCGCGCGCACGAAAACCCGCGCCGCGGCCGCGCTCATCGAAAGCTCGCAGCAGACCAGTCCGACCCTCGCGTCGTATTTGATTTTTCTGCGCTCCGAGCTCGACATCGACGCGATCGAGTTCGTCGCGAAAGACGGCACACACGTCAGCTCCGGCGACGGCGCCGGCTTGTTCCGCGTCGAGCATCGCGTGTCGCGCGGCACCGTCGTCGGATACTTCAACTTCAGCGACGTCACCTCGACGCGGCGCACGTTCATCCTCACGACCATCCTCTGCGCCGCCGCGACCATCGCCGGCGTGATCCTCCTGTTCCTGTATTTGCCGCGCATCACCGCGCCCGTCGAGGCGTTGCTCGACGAAGCGAACCTCATCGCCGAACGCCACGCGCATCAGGACGAGGCGCAGTATCTCGTCGAGACGTTTCAGAACACCGTGAGTGCGTTGCGCGCGCGCGAACGCGAGCTCGAACGATTGCACGCCGCGCAGAAGAGTCGCGCCGACGATCTCGAACGCGTCACCAGCGCGCTCACGCGCAGCCTCACGTCAGGCTTCGTCGCGATCGATCCCGACGAGCGCATCGTCGACGCGAATGCCGCTGCGCGCGAGATCCTGCAAGTGCCCGCGCGCGACGTCGCCGGACTCGCGCTCGACGAGGCGTTCGGCGCGACGGAGTTCACGGACACGCTGCAACGCGCGGTGCGACAACGCACGACGGTGTCGCGCGCGGAGATCGCACTCGGCGAACAGACCATCGGACTCACCACCGTCCCGCTCCTCGGCGAGTCGCGCGGCGACGCGCAGCCGTACCTCGGCACCATCGCGCTCTTCACCGACCTCACGCCGATCCGACGGCTCGAAGAACTGCTGCGCGAGTCGCAAAACCTCGCCGACCTCGGCGAGATCTCCGCCGGCATCGCCCACGAGTTCCGCAACTCCCTCTCCACGATCCTCGGCTACCTCCGGCTCGCGCGGCGCGGCAGCGGCGTCCCGCCGGGCGCGCTGTCGTCGATCGAGAAAGCGGAGCGCGAAGCATCGACGCTCGCTGAAGCCGTCGCCGCGTTGCTCGCGTTCGCGCGGCCGATGAGCATCGAACGCCATCCCGTCGATCTGTACGAAGTCGCGTGCGACGTCGCCGAACGCGTCGCGACGGACGACGTCCCGGTTTCATGCACCGGCGAGTCGGTGACGATCGAAGGCGACGCGGCGCTGCTGCGCACCGCGATCGAAAATCTCGTGCGCAACGCAATCGACGCGGTGCGCGAAAAAGGAAGCGGCGATGTCGCGGTGACGATCACGCGCACGCCAACTCCGGCGATTCACGTGCGCGACACCGGCGCGGGCATCGACCCCGCCGACGTCGCGAAACTGCTGCTGCCGTTCCAGTCGCGCAAAGCGCACGGCCACGGCCTCGGATTACCGCTCGCGAAGAAGATCGCGTTCCTCCACGGCGGAACGTTGCGACTCACCGGCGCGCCCGGCGAAGGCGCGACAGCGACGATCGAGTTCGTTTCCCTCGACGCGCACGACGTCGCCGCTGGTACTTTTCGTACCAATTTCGGATGAAGCACTGCGCGGCACAATTCGCTCGAATCGAGTTAACAGTCCACGTGCCAATCGTTTAGCGCACAAAATCATCCGTGGCACCTCGGCTGCTACAGGACGCAGCCCATGAACCACCTGATGCGCCGCCGCTCGTCGAGCGGCTACTCGCTGGCCGAGTTGCTTGTCGTCGTTGCGATCATCGGCATCCTCTCGCTGGTGAGCGTTCCGGCCTTCATGAACTACCGCAACGCGACGAAGCTGAAGGGATCGATGCGCCAGTTCGCCGCCGATCTCCGCCTGGCCCGCCAGCGCGCCATCACGGAAAACCATCCGACGATGATCAGCTTCCGCACCGGCGTGAACCAGACCGTCTATCGCGACTTCGACGGCGAGGTCGCGTCGGACGGCACGGTCACGTACTCCGCGGTCGTCCCGGCATCGAAGTACGAGAAGCGACTCGACCCCGACGTTTACTTCGCGCCGGTTTCGAGCGTCTGCCTGTTCGCCGACACGATCACGTCGCCATCGCAGACGAACGGCTGGAACGACATCGTGTTCGCCGCGAACGGCACCGTCGCCTCGACGAGCATGCCCACCAATCCGTCGTGCAACGACAACGGCCTGATCACCGGCATCGTCACCATCCGCATCGACAAGGGCAACCCCGCCCGCAAGACCTTCACGTTCGAGATCATCCCCACCGGCCGCATCCGGGTGAACTAGGCAGGACGCAGCATGCACACGATGAACAAACGCAAGTCGGAACGAGGCTACAACCTCATCGAAGTGATGATCGCCATGGCGCTGCTCGGCACCGTGCTGATCTCAATCATGACGCTGTTCGTGATGGGCCGGAAGAACGTGTACAGCGGCAAGGAAATGACCGCTGCGGTGTCGATGAACACGCGCGTCTCCGAGGATCTGTCGGGCATGACGGTGGACGAGGTGTATGCGGCGTTCGGCATCGATCCGACGTCGACGGCCGCGCTCACCGGCAGCGCGTACAACGTCACCGTCGACACGGCCGGCCGCAAGTCGACGCTGCCCTTCAACACGTACACGGGCAGCATCCTCCGTCGCACGACGGACACGCTGGTCACGACGGCGGGCGGCAACGACTCCGGCGGATTTCTCACGCGCTGGAAAAATGAAATGGATCAGAACCTTCGCTTCGCCGAGGGAGCTGTGAATATCGTGATCACGCCGCGCAATCCCGATCCGCCGATCACGGGCGGATCGCCGACACCGCTCAGCATCTCCACCGCGACGGTCGTGCGCGTCCGCGTGCTCGTCCGCTGGATGGAAGAGCGGCGGCCGCGCCAGATGGTCATCGACACTGTGAAATCGAAGCGGCCGCTGCCCGTCGACTGATGCACGGAAACATGGAGCAATCCTCAATGAACACTCAGAAAAACCGGCGCGCCGCTCACGGGTACTCGCTGGCCGAGGTCATGGTGGCCACGGCGATCTTCACGATCATCGTCGTTGCGGCGTTGATGATTTACGACCAGGGCAACCGCGTCTTCAAGCGCGGCGTCGAAACGGCGGACCTGCAGCAGAACGTGCGCGTCGCCTTCGACAAGCTCGTGGCCGACCTGCGCATGATCGGCTACGACTTCGACCGCGACGGCATCCCCACCGGCTCCGCCGGTTTCGTGTGGCAAGCCAGCCGCGTCTACACCCTCGGCGATCTCGTCACGCCGACGATCGCGAACGGTTTCACCTACCGCCTCAACTCCGTCAACGGCGGCGGCACCACGTGCACATCCAACTCCTCGCCTCCGACGTGGAGCACCACCGTCAACAACATCGTTTCTGACTCGCAGTGCCGCTGGATCACGCTGGCCGCAGTCAATCAGTATCAGCAGCCCGACGAACAGATCGAGTTCGCCGGTCCGACCGCGATCGCGATTCGCGGCAACTTCGACTTCGAGACCGACAAACCCAACGGCAACGGTCGCGAGCCGGCGCTCGAGAACTCGCAGTTTCCGGTCGTCACGACGGGCAACGACGAGATCGTGATCTACGCGTTGCGCTCGGTGAGCGGACCGAATCCGAACACCCTTTCCTTCTACGCCGACACGACCAAGTCCGACGGCAGCGCCGGCCGCGATGCGTATCCCGGCGGCGATCAGGAAGAGACCGTGACGATCACGAATCTCGACCTCGGCACGCAGGACACCACGTCCACCGGCTGCACGACGGCGAACTATCCCTGCTATCGCTTCGACAATCCGCCGTACACGCTCTACCGCTTCACGCTGAGCCCGACCGGCGAGATCGTCGAGACGCCGCTCGCGAGCAACATCCGCAGCATGAACTTCCAGTACTACACCAACGTCACCGGTACGACGGTCTCGCCCGAGCCGACGCTGCCGGGCGGCTGGACGTCGCAGGTGCGACTGACGGACGCGGGCGGCGGTCAGTACAACCCGTCCAACCCCGAGGCGAGCCGCACGCCGCGACTCGCACGCCAGCTCATCAAGTCCGTGCGCGTGACGCTCGTCGGCATGGCCGAGTCGCTGGAAGGCAACTACGACAATCCGCTCGAAGCGAACACGTCGAAGGCAAATCGCTATCGCACGTATCGCCTCGAGTCGCTCATCGTGCCGCGCAACATCGGCAAGCAGGGCGTGCGCGAGATTCCGCCGTCGCCGCCGGGCGCGCCGTCGATTCAGTCGATCAGCTACGGCTGGTGCGGCGCGGTGCGACTCTCGTGGCTCGCACCATCGGCCAGTACCGCGACCGGTCCGGTCGAGTCGTACATGATTCAGTACAACACCGTGAACGACGGCACGTTCCCCTTCTTCACAGACGCGGGATCGTCAACCGTCGGCTACGTCACCGGCCTCACGCCGGGACAGATCTACTACTTCACCGTGCTCGCGATGAACGGCTACGGAAACCAGGTCGCGCTGACTTCGGGCGGCGCGGTGCAGGTCATCTCCGCGACGCCGCAGAACGCGACGACGCCGGGCACGCCGGGCACGCCCACCGCCACCGGCGCAACGGCAGGCACCGAGCGTCCGAACGAAATCGTCGTGCAGTGGCAGGCGCCGAGCGCCAACGTCGCGCCGAGCAACCTCATCACGACGCGCACGATCGCCGGCGCAGTCACCACGTCCGTCGAGGCTCCGCTCGCGGGCGAGTTCCGCACGTACAAGGTCTATCGCAGCACCACCGCAAACTTCACCGCGATCGACACCGGCAGTCCGGGTGCGAACGAAGTCTCCATCGCCGCACCGAACAGCCTCTCGATCAGCGGCAACAGCATCACGTTCACCGACAAATCGATCCTGACGTGCGTCACCTACTACTACCGCGTGCGCGCGATCGAGCCATGCGGCGTCGCCGGCTGCTCGAGCTGCAACGTCGGCAGCGCGACCGGCGTCAGCGGCGTGTCGCCCGCGTCGGGTAACGGATCGCCCGGACGCGCCAGCGCGGCCGCGAATCCCGCAGCTCCGACAGCACTCGTCGCCTTGCCCGCCTCGGAGTGCACCGGCGCGAACTGCAACATTCAGCTCCAGTGGCCGAAGGTGAAG
>DASVNL010000192.1:0-3917 GCA_036383875.1 Thermoanaerobaculia bacterium | reverse complement strand
GGGAAGTGGTTCGATCACCATCTCCTCACGGACAGCAATCAGAAACCGCCCGCGCAGTTCGACGGCCGCCATCGCCTCGCCCCATCGGCCGCGCGCCTCGTCTACGAGTACTACCTCGAACGCGAGCCGCAGGACGAGGCGCTGCTGCGCCTCGAACGATTGGTCGACGAGACGGATCGTCTCGACGCCGCACTGCTCACTCCCGACGACGTCGAGAATCCGCGCGACTACATCCTCCTCGGCTACACGATCGACAATCGCAGCGGCCTCGGCGGCTTCGAGGATTACTTCCAACGCCTCGTCGAATGGCTCAAGACCATGACCATTCAGGAAGTGCTGCAGCAGCCGGAGGTGAAGGAACGCGTCGAACGTCTGCGCCGCGATCAGAGCGACTTCAAGATGCTGCTGACGCGGAACAGCTTCCTGCTCAACAACGTCGTCGTCACCGATCTGCGCGAGATCGAGCGGCTGCCTGCCGGCAATCGCTTTCTCGTCTACTCGCTCTTCCCGCAGGCCAACGTCTCGCTGCGCGTGCACTGGGGACCACGACACGGCAGCGTCGTCGCGGCGGTGGGTCACAGCATCTTCAATCGCACGTGCAACACGAGCGTCGGCGACCTGATGTCGAAGTTCGGCGGAGGCGGACATCGCGGCGCCGGCACGTGCATCCTTCCGCTCGATCACGCCGCGGACGCGATCGACGAGATTCTGTTCGAATTGCAAGCCAACGGATGAACCTGCGAACCGCCACTCACGCCGACGCCGCGTGGATCAACGACCGTTACGCCGAGGTTCACTTCATCCCCTCGGATTTCGACCGCGACACGATCGTCGTCGCGGAGCTCGATGGCACTCGCGCAGGGATGGGTCGGCTCGTCCCCGCGGGCGAGCACGCGTACGAGCTCGGCGGCATGTACGTCTCCGACGAACACCGCGGCCGCGGCATCGCCCGCGCAATCATCGACGAGCTGATTACCCTCGCTGGCGACGCCGACATCTACTGCATCCCGTTCGCGAATCTGACCGCGCTCTACGCCTCGGCCGGATTTGTCCCATCGGATCGCGCGACCGCGACGGATCACGTGCGCGCGAAGCTCGACTGGTGTGCGCGCGAGTTGCCGGAGCGCGAGGTGGTGTTGTTGCGCTACCAGCGGTGATAGGCCGGGTGTCCCGGCTGCACCGCGACGAACGTTCCGCGACACGTCGCCGTGATCCTCCCGTTCGCTTCCAACGTCGCCTCGACGATCGCGCGATCGCCCTCCGACTCCACCACCCGCCCTCGTAGATGCAACGGCGTGTTCATCGGCGTCGGGCGTTTGAGCGTTACGTGGAAGTCGCTCGTCACGGTCGGCGGGAGCTCGGTTTCGCCGCGCTGTTTCATGATGTGGACGGCGGCGGTCCAGTTCGAATGGCAGTCGAGGAGCGAGCCGATGATGCCGCCGTTCACGACATTTTCGAATGCGAGGTGATGCGGCTCGGGCATCCATTCGCAGACGAGCTCGTCGCCGTCTTCGAAACTGCGGATGCGCAGGCCTTTGTCGTTCGCGGGTCCGCATCCGAAGCAACGACCGTTCGGGGAGAGCGTTTCCTGCAGGCTCTTCATGCGCGCCATCGTATCAACGCCCCGCGAACGTCATCACCTCGGGGAAGAACGCCTCGAAGTGCGACTCGAGCTCGGCGCGTGAATCGATGAGATGTTGCGCCGCTGTGTCGAGTCGCGGCTGGCGGGAGAAGCGTCGCGAGATGTTGCGCAGCGCGCCGCGTATCGCATCGACGCTGCGATACGACTGCAGCCACCCTTCATCGCGAATCCTCGGATAGACGACGCGCAGCAAGCCCGGCAGCGTGTCGGCGTGCGGATCGATCGTCGCGAACGTGCGCGTGAGAAATGTGTCGAGCGATTCGCCCGCGTACTCGTCGAAGCGCAGGGCGAGGAAGTGGTCGAAGAACATGTCCGCGATCACGCGCGCGTAGTGACCGTGCTCGGGGATGAGGACGCGGCGGAACGCGGCGACGCTCGCGTGCGAGTCGGTGAACGCGTCGATCGCGCGATGCTGCTGGATGCCCGCGCGGATGCCCGGCGTGAAGCGATCGGCGAGCGGACCCTTCACGAAGTCGCCGGACAGATTGCCGATCAGCGACTCCGCGCCGTCGCGCGCGAGGAAGAGGTGGGCGAGGTGGTTCATGCTGCAAACATTTTTACAGCAAACCAAAAATAACTTGCGATCCGAAAAACGTTCGTGCACCCTGAGTCAGTCGTCGTTCGTCCAACGACGGTCCGAGAAAAATCAGGGAGCCCCGGTTGCCACGAGCCTTCGTCCGGTTTGCGGTCGTCATCGCGGCTGCGGTCGTTTCGACCGTTGCCCGAGCGCAGATGTCGTCGACGCATTGCGTCGAAAGCGACGTCGCCCTCGACGCGTTTCATTCGTCGTCGCGCCTCGAGCGCTGCGGGGCGGGCGAGAGCACGCTCCTGTGGCATCTCGACCGGATCGACCAGATCGGCGGTGAGCTCGACGGTCAGTTCGACCGCCGCAACACCGGCGCCGGCAGCGTGATCTACGTGATGGATACGGGGATCATGGCCTCGCACGCGGAGTTCGCGAACGCGAGCGGCGCGAGTCGCGTGATCGCCGGATTCGACGCGACGAGCTCGAACGAGATCGGCCGCTCGCGCTGCACGAGCGACAACAAGGCGACCGCGCCGTGCTACGAAAACTTCGACGAGCTGCCCGCGGCATCGCACGGCACCAGCGTCGCGTCGATCGCGGCGGGCCGGACGATCGGCGTCGCGCCCGAAGCCACGATCGTCAGCATCCGCGTGATGAACGAGCGCGGCCTCGCGACGACGCGCACGTATCTCGAAGGTCTCGACGCCATCATCAAGCACGCGTTCGCACAGTCGACTCCGTCGTTTCACACGGCGGTCGTGAACATCAGCGGCTGGGTGCTCGAGCGGCTCAATGCATCGAGTGTTTCCGGTCCGGTGGTCAAGTTCACCGAGGTCGAGCAGAAGATGCGGGACATGATCGCGGGCGTCGATGCGCAGGGGCGTCGCGATGCGAAGGGCAAGCGATTCTTCTTCGTCGTCGCGGCGAACAACACCGACGGCGGCTGCGGCGCCTCCGGGATCATCGATCGTTTCCCCGCCCTCCTCGGACACTCGATGGAAGGCATGATCACCGTCGGCGGCATGACGGCGAGCAACACCACCTGGCCGGGCACGTGCCGCGGCGGCGTCGAAGTGCTTGCGCCCGCGCAGGGCATCTTCAGCGCGACCATCACCGGCGCGGATCACTATCGCGGCCGCCGTCCGAATCTGCGCAGCGGCACGTCGTTCGCGGCTCCGGTCATCTCGGGCATTGCGGCGCGTCTCCTGTCCGAGCATCCCGACTTCACGCCGGAACAACTCGAGTCGTGGATCGAAGAGACGCCGTCGCGCGTGAGCGATCCGAGCGACGCGATGGCGAACGGCAAAGTCGCCACGACGCGCGGCCCCGCGTAACGCGCGCAAAAAAACGGCGGGCTGAGCGCCCGCCGTTTTCGCGAGAAATTGCGCTTACTTCGTGGCGGAAGAGTCGGTCGCCGGAGCGCTCGAATCCGTGGCCGGTGCGGTTGCGGTGGCGTCCGTCGTCGTCGCGGTCGCGTCGGTGGTCGTCGCGCTCGATTCCGTCGCGACGGTTTCGGTAGCGGTCGTGGCGGACGTCTCGGTCACCGTGGTGGCGGACGTTTCGGTCGCAGTCGCCTCGACGCCGTCCTTGTTTCCGCAGGCGACGAGCGAGACGGTGAGCAGGGCGGCGGCGGCGATCTTCGTGAGTTTCTTCATTTGAGTTTCTCCTTCTGCCTCAAGATCGTCCAAAGTGCGTTGTCAGTCTTGAATCGCGTCTGCGAGAGTTCTGGGAAAGTTCTGGGATGAGGCT
>DASVNL010000191.1:0-6523 GCA_036383875.1 Thermoanaerobaculia bacterium | reverse complement strand
TCACGAGAATGCGACGCTTCACGCTTTCGCGATATGTGAGCAGCGGCATTTCCTCATCCGTGCGCGACTGTCGCTGCGCAAGCGCGAGCGGGAGTCGCACGACGAACTCGCTGCCGTTGCCGCGTCCACGGCTGTACGCGTGCACGCTCCCGCGATGCAGATCGACGAGCTTCTTCACGAGCGTCAGTCCGACGCCCATCCCGCCGTCGCTCCGATCGATCGACGTCTCGCCCTGCATGAAGAGGTCGAAGATGCGCGTGAGCATCTCGGATGAAATGCCTTTGCCGTTGTCGCGAACGCGCAGCACGACTTCGCCGGCGTCCGTTTCGACGAACACTTCCACGACGCCACCGGGCGGCGTGTATTTGATCGCGTTCGAGAGAAGGTTGTTCACGATCTGCTCGAGACGGACGCCGTCGCCGAGGACGAGGGCGGGTGTCTGCGTGTGGTGAAAAGTGAGCTGCACGCGACGCGCATCCGCACGCGCCCGCATCGTCTCGACGCAATGCTCCGCGATGTCCGCGAGGTCGACGTTGCCGCGATGCAGACTGATCTTGCCCGTCGTCACGCGCGCGATGTCGAGCAGGTCGTCGACGAGCTTCGCGAGGTGACGCGTCTGGCGCACGAGGATCGCGTATTCGTTCGTGACGCCGTCCGCTTCTTCGCCGAGCGTATCGACGGCGAGTGAGATCGCGGCGAGCGGATTGCGCAGTTCGTGGCTGAGCATCGCCAGAAAGTTGTCGCGTTCGGCGACGCGGCGCTCGAGCTCGGAGACGAGGTCGAGGATTTCGTACTGATGCCGCCGCGCACGCAACGCCGCCTGCGCCGCGCTGACCATCGTCTTCACGCGGATCGGACGCTCGATCATCGTGATGTTCGCCCGCGGCCCGAGGGGTTCGAGCGAGTGCGCGACGTCTTCGGTCGACGGGCGCGACGTGAAGATGAGCAGAGGGAAGTCGGACCACGCCGGCTGTTCGCGCAGCGTCTGGCGCAGCCGGTTCATTGCGTTGCGATCGAGCGCTTCGTCCGTGATCATCGCCGCGCCTGCACCTCGCTCGATCTCCGCGCACAGATGTTCGATGCTCGCGGTGACCTGCGCGTGCAGATCCGCCGTCCGAAGGGCCATGCACGCCAGTTCCGCATCCTTGCCGGTCGGGGCAAGAATCAGGATGCGGTCATCGAACCCAGGAGTTGGCGCCAACTCTGTTTTCTCCCGAGCCGGTCATCACGCTCGCGACGCTCGTGTCGAGAATCGGCGTCCCGGAGAGCACGCCGTGGAATTCGGTGAGCGGCGGTCCGACGGTCAGACCGTCTTCTCCGATCGCAAGCGGACGGATCGCTTTTTCGTGCGCGCCACTACGTTTCTTCACGACCGAGATGGCCTTGCGGATCTCGCCGGCAAGCTCGAAGTAGCGCAGAAGAATCACGCAGTCCGCGAGGTAGCTGACGTCGACGGGGGTGAGCATGTTCTGGCCGACGAGGCCGTGCTGCGCCATGACGAGAATCGTCGCGACGCCCTGCTGCCCGAGGTAGCTGAGCAGCTCGTGCATGTGAATCGTGAGGAAGCGCTCTTCGGGCATCGCATTGATGTAGCCGTTGAGGCTGTCGATCACGAGCACCGAGATGTCGCGCTTGGTGACCTGCTCGCGCACGAGATGCACGAACTCGCCCGGCGGAATCTCCGCGGGATCGATCTGCTGAATGAGAATCCGCCCCGACTCGATGTGCTTCGACACCTCGATGTTGATCGCTTCAGAGCGTTTCAACAGCGTGGTGCGGCTCTCGTCGAAGAGGAACATCGTCACGTTCTCGCCGCGCTCGGCCGCCGCGACGGCGTACTGCGTCGCGAGCGTCGATTTACCCGAGCCCGCGGGTCCCATGAGCAGCGTGCTCGTGCCGCGATCGAGTCCGCCGCCGAGGAGCGAGTCGATGCCGGCGATCCCGCTTTCGATGCGGCCTGGTTTGTCGGGCGTTTGATGTTCGGCGGCGACGAGTCGCGGAAACACGGCGATGCCGCCCGTGCGAATCGTGAGGTCGTGATAGCCGCCGCGATACTTCACGCCGCGCAGTTTCGAGATGCGCATGCGGCGACGCTCGGCGCCGTACAACGGCGAGAGTTGTTCGAGCAGCACGACGCCGTGCGCGAGCGTGAGCAGCTGCATGTCGCCCGACGCGACTTCTTTGTCGTCGAGCAGCAGCACGGTCGAGTGCTTGCCGGCGAAGTATTGTTTGAGGCCGAGGATCTGGCGGCGATAGCGTAGCGGGCTCTGTGCGAGCAGCCGGACTTCGGCGAGCGAGTCGATCACGACGCGCTGCGGCTGCACGCGCTCGACTTCCTGCACCATCGTGCGCGTCGCCTGGCCGAGCTCGACTTCGGAGGGATGGAAGAGCGTGCTCTCATCCGCTTCGTCGAGTCGCGCGGCCGCGGAGTATTCGAAAATCTCGACCTGATCGAGCGACCAGCCATGCGAGTCCGCGACCGCTTGAATTTCGTCGCGCGTCTCGGAGAGTCCGATGTAGAGCACGCGTTCGCCGAGGCGGACACCTTCGAGGAGGAAGTGAAGGCCGAGGGTCGTCTTGCCGACGCCGGGATCGCCCATCACGAGGTAAATGCGGTCTTTCGTCAGCCCACCGGAAAGGACGTCATCGAGTCCTTCGATGCCGGTCGTGGCCACATCGCGTTGCTTCATCGTGGAACCTCTTCAGCACAGAGTGCAAGGATCGCTTTCGTGAATTCATCGACGTCGAACGGTTTGGAGATCACGAGCTTCACGACGTCGAGATCGAGCTTCGTGAGTGCCTGCTGCGATACGGCGGAGACCACCGCCACCGGCACATGGAGTTGTTCGCGTTTGAGGAACTCGATCACTTCGAAGCCGTTGATCTCCGGCACCATCAGATCGAGCACCATCACCGAGTAGTCGTTGCTGCGCAGCTTCTCCATCGCCATGCGGCCGTCGGCCGCCGTGTCGATCGCGATGTTGTGCCGCGTGAGGAGCTTCTCGACGAGACGGCGGATCGCCGGGTCGTCTTCGACGACCAGCGCGCGATACTGGCTCTGCGTTGGTGGGCTGCTCATGATCTGCGGTCTAACTCAGCCGAGCCCGGCAAATGCAAATCGAGCACCATGTAAGAGATGGATGACGTTTTGACACTGCGAGGGCCGGATTGTCTCGCATACACTCTCGCGCCATGAAAATGGCGACGTCGAAACTGCTGCTGCTCGCTGGTGTGATCCTCGTCTTCGCGATGAATGCGGCCGCGCAGGAGCTCTCGGCCGCGGATCTCGATCAGCGGCGCGTGAAGCTGCAGAAGCTGCTCGACGAGCAGTGGGAGTACACGCTCGAGCACTCGCCCGAGTTCGCCTCCATCCTCGGCGATCGCCGCTACAACGATCAGGTCAGCGATGCATCCGAGGCCGCGGTCAAGGCGGAGGTCGAAGACTCGCGACGTTTCCTTCGCCGCTTCGAAGCCATCGACACGACGGCCTTCTCCGAGCAGGAGCAGCTCAATCGCGACCTGATGATCAAAGGACTGCGCGACTCGATCGACGGCGCGAAGTTCAAGAACTACCAGATGCCCGTCAATCAGATGGGCGGCATTCACCTCGGCACCGCGCAATTGCCGTCGCTCCTGCCGTTTCAGACCGTGAAGGACTACGACGACTATGTCGTGCGCCTGCGCAAGTTCCCGCGGCAGATGGACGACACGATCGCGAACATGCGCAAGGGACTCGCGGCGAAGCTGATGCCGCCGAAGTTCCTGCTCGAGAAAGTCGGGGAGCAGGCCGCGGACATCGCGAAGTCGCCGGCCGACACGTCGCCGTTCGCGGTGCCGCTGCAGAAACTCCCCGAGTCGTTTTCGGACTCGGACAAGGAACGCATCCGCACGGACGTCATCGCGGCAATCCGCACGTCCGTGATTCCGTCGTACGAGAAATTCGCGAAGTTCGTGCGCGATGAGTACGCGCCGAAAGGCCGCACCGACGTCGGCGTGTCGGCGCTGCCGGATGGCAAGTCGCGCTACGCGTTCATGGTCCGCAATCAGACCACCACGAACTTCGGACCCGACGAGATCCACCAGATCGGACTGCGCGAGGTCGCGCGCATCGAAGGGGAGATGCTCGAGATCGCGAAGAAGCTCGGCTTCAACGATCTCGCGACCTTCAACAAATCGCTTGCGACCAACGAGCACGTGCAGGTGAAGTCGGCGGAGGCGCTGGTCGATCTCTATCGCCAGTACGTCGGCCAGATGTTCGCGAAGCTGCCGCAACTCTTCGGACGCCTGCCGAAAGCGGCGCTGGAGATTCAGCCGACGCCGAGCTTCCGCGAGACGAGTGCCGCGGGCGCGGACTACAACCCCGGCTCGCCGGACGGCATGCGTCCGGGTCGCGTTTACGTGAACACGTACGAGGCGACGTCGCGCAAGACGCTGCCGATCGAGTCGACGTCGTACCACGAGGGCGTGCCGGGACATCACATGCAGCTCTCGATTCAGCAGGAGCTCACCGATCTCCCGCCGTTCCGCCAGCAGGGCGGTGAGACCGCATTCGTCGAAGGCTGGGCGCTCTACTCCGAACGCCTCGGCAAGGAAGTCGGCTTCTACCAGGATCCGTACAGCGACTACGGCCGGCTCAACGACGAAATGCTGCGCGCGATCCGCCTCGTCGTCGACACGGGGCTGCATTCGAAGAAGTGGACTCGCGAACAGGTCGTGCAATTCTTCCGCGATCACTCCGCGATCGACGAAGTGGAGATCCAGAGCGAGACCGATCGCTACATCGTCTGGCCCGGCCAGGCGCTCGCGTACAAGATCGGCCAGCTCAAGATCCTCGAGCTGCGCGAGCGCGCGCAGAAAGAGCTCGGCGCGAAGTTCGACATCCGCGCGTTCCACGACGAGGTTCTCGGCGCGGGCGCACTGCCGATGCAGTTGCTCGAAGAGCGCATCGTGCGCTGGATCGAATCGCAGAAGCGCGGCTGATGCCCGAGCTGCCGGAAGTCGAAACGTTCGCGCGGTACTTCGCCCGTCACGCGCTCGATCAGCCGATCGCGCGCGTGGACGTGCGCGACGAGCGCATCCTCACGGACATTCGCAAGGAGACGTTCGCGCGCAAGTTGAAGGGTCACGCGTTCGCGAGCGTGCGGCGTCACGGCAAGCACCTCTTTGCCGACGCCGGCGCGACGTGGCTGCATCTGCACTTCGGCATGACCGGCGATCTCGCGTATTACCGCGATCGCAAAGACGAGCCGCGATTCGCGCGTATCGTCTTCAGCTTTGCGAACGGCGCACACCTCGCGTTCGAGGACATGCGCCTGTTCGGACTCGCGGAGCTCGTGGCGTCGCCGGACGAGTTCATCGCGAGCCGCGGACTCGGTCCCGATCCGATCGCGCCGTCGTTCACGCTGAAGCGCTTCGAGGAGTTGCTCGCGAAACGTCGCGGTGCGATCAAGTCGCTGCTGATGACGCAGGAGATCGTCGCGGGGATGGGCAATCTGTACGTCGATGAGACGCTCTACCAGACGTCGATTCATCCGCGCCGCGCGGTCGACAAGCTCACCTCCGACGAGCGTCGGGCGGTGTTCACGTCGATGCGAAAGATCCTGCGCGACTCGATCGCGCGACAAGCGCGAGACGCCGGTCATCCTCGCTCCTACCTCTATCACCACCGCGAAGTCGGGGAGCGTTGCCCGAAATGTGGAGGGACGATTCAGCGCACGGTCGTCTTCGGCCGAACGACGTACTTCTGCAAGAAGCATCAGCGCTGAGCTAAAATCGCGCGACTTCGGCAAATGGACGAGCGTTGGGAAAATCTCGAGCGGCAGATCGGGGAGTTGCTGCGTGGCAACGTCGCTGTCGCTGCGCGCGCTGATGGCGCACGCGTCGTCACCGCTGACTCGTCATCCGCCGGCGGCGCGATTCGACTCGTGCTGAGCGAGCTGCGTCGCGAAGTTCCGTACGACAGTTGCTCGGTGCAGGAGCTCCGTGGCGATCGCCTGGTCATCGTCGGCGGCGTCGGCTTCGCGGACCTCGACGTGCTCCTCGGCGAATCGTTCGACGTCGGCAACAGCGACATCCCGAACAGCGAAGTGATCTATCGCAAACGCCCGGTCATCGTTGCGGACACGGAGCAATATCGCGCGTTCCGGCGCGGCCTGCACGTCGGCGAGGGGATCCGCTCCTGGCTCGGCGTTCCGCTGATGCACGGCGACCACCTCCTCGGCATGCTCGCCCTCGACAAGGCCGAAGCCGGCTCGTACACCGCGGACGATGCGCAGTCCGCGATGGCCTTCGCGTCGCTCGTCGCGCGTGCTCTCTGGGCTGCGGCCGAGGGCACGCAGCAAGACGCTGCCGGCTGCTAGGTCCTCTCTCTCTCTCTCCTCTCTCTCTCTTGCAGCCGCGGACCTCACTCCCACAGGCCACAGGTACGTGCCCAAGCGAAGCAACCAGCGCCGCCGGCCGTGCCGGCCCGGCCGTGCCGGCCCGGCTGTAACCGAGGCGTAATCTGACATTCGTATCGTTCTCT
>DASVNL010000190.1:0-7113 GCA_036383875.1 Thermoanaerobaculia bacterium | reverse complement strand
GAAGGATGCGCACTACCGCTACTTCGGCCGTACCGTCGCGGCGTTGCCGTTTCCCGAGACGACCGCGGAGTACGACACGCTCGAACGCCTCTCGCGTCGCGCGCATCGCGGCGTCGATGTCAGTGCGGACATCGATGCGGTCGTCGCACGGCTGTATCGCGTGACGCAATCCGACCTTCGCGTGCTGCGAGAGTTTCTCGAGAGGCGCTTGCATGCTCGCGGACCATCAGCGTGACGCTGTCGCGCGGGTGCTGCGATTGCTCGACACGCGCGGCGGCGCGTTGCTCGCCGATGACGTCGGACTCGGCAAGTCGTTCGTCGCCGCGGAGGTGATCCGCCGCTTCGGCGGCGACGCAGAACTGATCGTCCCTGCCGCGCTCGTCGCGCAGTGGCGCGAGACGCTCGCACACTTCGATG
Organism: Thermoanaerobaculia bacterium; assembly: GCA_036383875.1. Classification (GTDB taxonomy): domain Bacteria; phylum Acidobacteriota; class Thermoanaerobaculia; order Gp7-AA8; family Gp7-AA8; genus QHVT01. Next base: position 6,696 of record DASVNL010000190.1, on the reverse strand, counting down.
CGGATGCGCGCATCCTCACGCACGACGCGATCGTGCGCGATCCGTTCGTGCCGCAACCTGTGCGGCGCATCGTGGTCGTCGACGAGGCACATGCGTTTCGCAATCCGCGCACGCAACGCTACGCCGCACTCGCACAACGCACGATCGCCGCGCGCGTGTTGCTCGTCACCGCGACGCCGGTCTGCAACGCGATCGCGGATCTCGAAGCGCTGCTGCAACTCATCGCCCGCGACGATCTCCTTGGCGATTGCGGTGTGCCGTCGATCGACGTCGCCTTCGAATCGCGCGACCTCGACGCGATCGCGCGCATCGTCGCCGAGCTCGTGATTCGTCGCGATCGCAGCGTGTTGCCCGAGTCGCTGCGCTTCGGCGAGTTGGATCGTCGCGTCGTATTGCACGCGCCGCCCGAGATTCCGGAGATCGACGCGCTGCGATTTCCACTCGTCGGCGAGCACGCCATCCTGCGACGCTTCCTGCGACGCCGGCTCGAATCGAGCGAAGCGGCCTTGCTCGAATCCGTGCGGCGCCAGTTGCATTTTTACGAGCGCGCGCTCGCCGCGATCGCGGCCGGACGCACGTTGCCGAAACGCGACTATCGGCGCGCGTTCGCGAACGAAGAGGATCGCGACGCGTTTCAGGACGTGCTGTTTTGGGAGTTGTTCGCTCCGCCGGGCGACGCGAACCCCCACGCGATTCGCGAGGAGATGCAGCGACTCGAATTGATCGCCGCGGCCGCGCGTGCGTCCCCGTGTGAAAAGCGCGCGCAACTCGTCGCGTTGTTGCGCGAACTGAACGAGCCTGCGCTCGTTTTCACCGGCAGTGCCGCGACCGCGCGCGATCTGCAGAGCGCGTTGCGATGCGGCCTCGTCACGTCACGCGAAGGTTCGCGCGATGCCGTGCTCGACGCGTTTCGTCGCGGACACATCGACGTTGTCGTGTCGACGGACATGGCCGCGGAAGGCTTGAACTTGCAGCGCGCTGGCGTCGTCGTGCACTACGACATCCCGTGGAACCCGGTGAAGCTCGACCAGCGCAACGGCCGCGCGTATCGCATCGGTCAGCAGCGCGAGTCGGTGCGCGCGATCTACTTCGTCCCGCGCTCACGCGAGACGCGCATCATCGCGACGATCGCACGCAAGAACCGAATGCGGCGTCGTGTCATCCCGTGCGTCAGCACGGGATCTCGTGGCGCAGGGGATCCCGTGTTCACGCACGGGATGACACTTCGGCCTCGTCTCGCGGACTCCGCGTTCAATCGACTCGCAGCGCGCGTCGATCTTCCCATCGAACTGGCGCGGAGACACAAGGCGGGCATCGAACAATTGATGCGCGCGATGGCGGACGAGTTTCTCGATCAGCGACGCGTCGATGAGCTGCTCGCGCTCGTGGCGGCCGAGGTGTAGTGGCGGCGGATCACGTCGGCGGCGGGCTTGTTTTCGAACTCGTAGTCATTGCTCGTCGGGCCGCTGTGATTCGGGTACGAGAACCACTTCCACGGATACGCGCCGAGCACCCATGGCCGTGGCCACATCGTTTCGAAGAATGCTTCGTATGCGACGCGTTGCACGTCGAGATTCAAGCGCGCGTCGCGCGGGAGCTCCCACTGCTTCCACGCCGCGCCGTCCGCGCTGCGATACCCGATCTCGGTGAACAGCACCGGCTTCCGATACTTCACCGACAACGCTTCGAGTCGCGCGGCGATCGGCTGCCATGCGCGCACGAGCGATTCGCGATCGGGCGACGGCGCGTCGACGAGCGGGAAGTAGCCGCTGACGCCGATCCAGTCGACAGCGTCCCAGAACGGCACGTTCTCGATCTCGTCGAAGTTCGCGCCGTACGTGATCGGCCCGCGATACGTTTCGCGAACGCGAGCAATGATCGCGCGCCATCGCGCGTCGTCCTGCGGTCCGAGCTTCAACTCGTTGCCGATGCAGAGCGCGTCCGCATTCGCATCGCGCGCGACTTCGGCCACGCGGACGATGAAGTGCTCGTAGTCGTCGACGTCGAGAGGGCGGTTGCGCAGCCAGACATGCGGCTTCAGCAGCACGCGCATGCCGAGCGCGTGCGCCTGCGCGATCGTCGCCTTTACCGCGTCGTCGTTTTCCCAACCGCCCGTGCGAAGGCCTTCCTCGCCGCGATGAAATCCGAAGGGCATGACCGAGATCCAGTCGACGCCGAGGTCGCGGGCGTTTTTCAGAGAGGCGGCGGAGGCGTCCGTGCCGTACGTGCCGAGTCGCGGGTTCGCGGCGGCGTAACTGAGGCCGCGTTGCTTCTGCACGACGCTCGCTTGTGGAGCGGCGCAGGCGGCCAGCAGGAGAATCCACGCGATCCGTCGCAAACGGTGATTAATATACGCGGCGTGAATCTGCTGATCGTCGATGACGAAGCGTCGTTGCGCGACTTTTTGTCGATCGTCTTCGAGGAAGACGGCTGGCATGTCGAGACGGCGGCGTCCCTGGGTGAGGCGCATGCGGCGTTGCTGCGCACGGAGCCGGACATCGTCCTGTGCGATCTCATGCTCCCTGATGGCTCCGGCATCGACTTCATTCGCGAGGCGAAGACGCAGAGTCCGTCGATCGCGTTCGTGATGATCACCGCGCACACTTCGACGCGCTCCGCCGTCGAGGCGCTCAAAGCCGGCGCGATCGACTACATCGCCAAGCCGTTCGACATCGAAGAGCTGAAGATCGTCGTGCGCAAGGCGTCCGAGCGCAAAGAGCTCGAAGACGAGAACATTCACCTGCGCACGGCGCTCGAAGAGCGCTTCACGTTCTCCAACATCATCGGCAAGTCGTCGAAGATGCAGGAGATCTTCTCGATCGTGCAGCGCATCGCGAAGACGATGTCGACGGTGCTGATCTCAGGCGAGTCCGGCACCGGTAAAGAACTAATCGCGCGCGCGATTCACTACAACAGCGATCGTCGCGGCAAGTTCGTCTCGATCAACTGCGGCGCGCTGCCGGAAACGCTGCTCGAGTCCGAGCTCTTCGGACACGAGCGCGGCGCGTTCACCGGAGCGATTCGCGAGAAGCGCGGCCTGTTTCAGGAAGCCGATCGCGGAACGATTTTTCTCGACGAGATCGGCGAGACCACGACCGCGATGCAGATCAAGTTGCTGCGTGTGCTGCAGGAGCGGATGGTGCGCAAGGTCGGATCGAACAACGAGGCCGCGGTCGACGTGCGCGTGATCGCCGCGACGAATCGCGATCTCAGCGAATCGATTCGCGAGGGCTCGTTCCGCGAAGATCTGTTCTATCGCATCAACGTCATCCCGATCACGCTGCCGCCGCTGCGCACGCGTCGCGAGGACATCGCGCTGCTCGTCGATCACTTCATCGAGAAGTTCTGCGCGCGCATGGGCGTGCCGCGCAAGCGGATCTCCGCCGACGCGATGCGCGCGATCGAGAAGTATCACTGGCCCGGCAACGTGCGTGAGCTCGAGAACGTGATCGAGCGGATGATCGCGCTCGAAGCATCCGAAGTGCTGACCACGAAGTCGCTCCCCGAGCACGTGCTCCTTGGCGGTCGCGTTCCCGACGCGATGTACGAGCTGCCGCCCGAGGGGTTGTCGCTGCAGGATCATCTCGAGTCGATCGGGAAGATCTTCATGCTCAAGGCGCTCGAGCGCACCGGCGGCGTGCAGACCCAGGCCGCGGAGCTGCTGCGCATGTCGTTCCGATCGTTTCGGTATTACGCGAAAAAATACGACCTCATCCCGCGCGACCGCGAGGCCGAGGACGTGGTGGAGGTCGAGGAGTGAAGACTGCTCTTGCCGTGACGTTGTTGATGTTCGCCTGTTCGAAGCCAGCGCCGGTGGCCGAGTCGAGCACGACCGTGCCGGCAAACACTGCGACTGAGGCGCCTGTGAACCTGACGTCGGGTCCGCGCATCACCATGCCCGACGGTGCGGTTTACGCCGTCGAAGTCGTCGCCGATCCGGAAGAGCGCTCGCAGGGACTCATGTATCGCGATCACCTGCGGCCGAATGCGGGGATGCTGTTCGCGTTTCCCGACGACGACGTTTACGCGTTCTGGATGAAGAACACGCTCATCCCGCTCGACATGCTCTGGATCGACGTCAACAAGAACGTCGTGCACGTGAAGCACGACGTCCCGCCGTGCAAGATCGACGACTGCCCGAGCTACTCGCCCGGCGTGTCCGCACGGTATGTTTTGGAGCTCGCGGCGGGCGAGGCGAAGAAGCACAACCTCAAGGCCGGCGACAAACTGACGTTCATCGAAACCGACACTGTCACACCGCGCTGAAATTTTCCGGTTAGCGAGCCGTTCGGATTCTTCACATGCTCCGTTCTCGTGGTGAGAACCTCCGGTCCGTCTTCATCCTCCTGTTCCTGAACGTCGCGTTCTTCATGCTGGAGCATCAGGATCGGCTGAAGTTTGCGCGGATGTTTTCCTTCAAATGGGAAGCCGTGCAGCAGGGCGAAGTGTGGCGCGTGATCACGTATCAGTTCACGCAGGCCGGCTCCGGATTCATGGAGGCGCTCTCGCTCTTCATCACGCTGTTGCTCCTCTACATGATGGGCACCGCGATCGAGGAAGAGTGGGGCACGATGCGATTCCTCACGCTCTTCGCGATCTCGACCGTCGGATCCGCAGGCGTCGCCGCGTATCTGAGCATCCCGCTTCTCGGCTCGTACTTTGTCTACTTCACGCTGCTTTTCGTCTACGCAGCGCTGTTTCCGCAGCAGACGTTCTATTTGTTCGGGATGATGCCCGTGCCGGTGCGGCTGCTCGCCTTCTTCTCGCTCGCGGTGCTGCTGTTCGGCGTCTTCGCCGGGGGCAAGACGAACATCGCCGCGCTAGGCGGCTCCGCACTCGCGTACGCATTCTTCCTGACGCAGCGTCCCTCGGCGCCGCGCATCGCCGCGGCCTCGCCGCCGCCTCCGCAAGCGTCGAAGCCGGATGCGCCCGTGCCGCCCGTGCGCGGCGAGACGATCGCGATGCAGAACGGCACGCGCTACGCGGCGATCAAACAGGCGCTGGCGCGCGAGTCGTACGCGGACATCGAACGGCTGCAGGCGCAGTGCGAGCGCGACACGGTTCCGGGCGTGAACATCTGCCCGCCCGCGGATTACAAGCCGGAGAACTCGGACGGCTACTGCATTCGCTGTGAGGGATTCGCGGAATGCTCCGCGCGGTACCTGCGGCTGAACAAAGCTGAAGCCGCGAAGTCGGCGTAGTTACTCGCCGGCTGGTGCGCCTTCGCCGCCACCACCACCGCCACCACCGCGACGTCGACGGCGGAATCGGCGGCGCTTCTTCGCCGCGGCGTCTCCGCCCCCGTCCCCACTGCCGCCCGGCTGCGGACCTTCACCCTCGGGGCGAGGTGGACGCGGCGGACGTGGCTCGCGCGGCGGTCGCGGTTCGCGTGGCTCACGCGCTTCCTGTGGCGGTCGCGGCTGCTGTTGTTGCTGCTGCTGCGGATCCTGCGGCGCGCCACCCTCGGCGCGACCGGCTCCGCCGCGACCGCGACGCCGGCGACGACGCTTGCTCGCGGCTCCGGATTCGCCCGCCTGCTGCATCTGCGCGAGCTTCTGCGGATCCTGCGGCGGGCGTTGGTCGCGCTGTTTTTGCTGTTGTTGCTGCTGCTGCTGCGGGCGCTGCTTCTGCTGCTGACCGCCGCCGCCCTGCTTCTGACCTTGCTGCTGGCGCTGCTTGTCGCGACCTTGCTGCTGGCCACGCTGCGGCTGCCCGCCGCGATCGTCGCGTCTCTGGCGCTCGTCCTTGCCGCCGCGCGGCGCTTTGCCCGTCTTCTGCTCGAACTCGCGCAGCTTCTTATCCATGAAGCGGCGCTGCTGGTTCTCATGCTTCAGGCGCGTCTCGTCGTGACCGCAATACGGACAGCGCTTCCACCCCTCGGGATAGGTCTTCTTGCAGGCGGAGCAGAGAATACTTTTGGGCAGTGGCATCGGCGAATCGGCGCGCATTGTACACTTCGAGTCGTGGACAATCAGGGCGACGAGAACCGCCGCCGGACCTTGCTTGCATTGGTCCATCTCGCGGAAGGGGACTCGCCGAGTGCGTGCTGGGATGATGCGCGCGCCGTCGAGTTGCTGCGCAGCCAGACCAATCCCGATGAGCTGCGCGAGCTCGGCGCAGACGAGCGTCTGATCACCCACGTCTTCCCGGAGTCGCATGTCGGGTAGCTACTCCGTTCGCGTCGAAGCGCGATTCGAGGCCGCCCACTATCTGCGCGAATACCGCGGCATCTCCGAGCCGCTGCACGGCCACTCGTACAAAGTCGAGGCGGATCTCGCCGCGCGCGGCGGTGGTGTCGATCAGGACGCGATCGCCGTCGACTTCGTGAGCGCGAAGCGCAAGCTCGAAGTCCTCGCGAAGAAACTCGACTACGGCTGCATCAACGACATCGCGCCGTTCACCGAGATCAATCCGAGCGCGGAGAACATCGCGGAGTGGTTCGCGCGCGAGCTGCAGTCGGCGGTCGAGGACGAGAGCGCGATCGTGACCGCCGTGACGATCTGGGAAGGGCCGGTCAACTCCGTCACGTATCGTCCGTGAGCCTCCAATGAACAAACTCCCTCATCACACTGCTCTCAAGGAATGGTCGAACGTCGTGGCGGCGCTCGCGCACGGCACGCAGATCGTGCTGATTCGCAAAGGCGGCATCGCAGATCCGACGTTTGGCGTCGAGGCGGATCGCTTCTATCTCTACCC
>DASVNL010000189.1:0-3466 GCA_036383875.1 Thermoanaerobaculia bacterium | reverse complement strand
CAGGTTCGCGGCGGCGGCCTCGCCGAAACGCTCTCCTTCTTCGCGAATTTCGACAAAGCCCCGTCGAGCAACATCCCGTTGTCGACGCGCTGAGTCATACGAGGGAGCGCGTGCGAACGCGCTCCCTCATGAATTTCATCGCGCGTGCTTTTCCCACCACGTCTTCACCGCGGTCGTCTGCTTCGGCGCAGCGGCGATGATCGCCTCCGCGGCTTTCTCCGTGAGGTTCCACGTCAATGGCGCGGTGTCGTTCGGAAGCTCGACTTCGAGCGTCGTCAGGAATTCGCCGGAAAACTGATTGGCGAGTGTTGCGAGATCGAAGTCGCTGCGGAAATTCATCGCCGAGCCTCGCGTCGCGAACACGCCTTCGATCGGCGCGGACCATTCACTGAAGCCGCGGCTCACGCGCTTCGGCCCACCCGACGACGCGACGGAGCGCACGCCGTGACTGAACGTGCTGTCGCGAATCTGAATCACGAGGATTCCCGACGTGTTGTTCGCCAGCCACTCGCGATTCTTCTCGATCCACGCCGACGTGACGAAGCCGCCGTAATTGTCGAAGTAGCCCGCATCGCCAATGCGCCGCAATTCCTCGGTTGGCAATTCGGACGCGGGACTGACCCACGGAAACGACGCGCTCATGCGTGCGGCCGTAGCGACCGTGATCGCGGCCTGCGGATAAAGCTCGTAAAACTGCACGGCCGAAACGGAGTAGTCGCGATGCTGCGTCAGCGCCGAGAGCTGAAGATTGCTCACGAGCAGACGCCGCCCGTCATCGAGGCTCGACGGGGAGTAGATCAGCGACGGAATCGCACCGGCCCGCTCGCCTGCGCGCAATGAATCGAATTGCTCGGCCATCGGCTTCGCGTTCTCGCGCCACGCCTTCTCGAGCGCGAATCCGCGATCCTGGTACCGCCATGGCGCAAATTGTCCGGGGATGTCGCGCAGAACCAGCGTCTTCGCGACTTCATCGAGCGAGTCTCTCGCGACCAGTTTCGGATCGATTTCCTGCTTCGTCGCATGCGCGGCGACGTAATACCCCGCGCCCACCATGCCGCCCGACGATCCTGCGATGATGCGGATGTGATCGCGGATGGGACACGGCGCGTTCATGCGATCGAGTTGTTCCAACACGGCCGCGGTCCAGACGCCGGCGCGAATTCCGCCGCCGCTGGTCATGATCAGAACCATCTTCGGCTTCGATGAACACGGCGCGACGCGTGCACGCCACGCGGTCAATGCGGCGTCGTCGGAAACGAGATTTTTGTTGCGCTCGATCGAGCCGTTCTTCGTTTCGCTCGCGTATTTCTTAAGTGAAATCGATTCGAATTCTTTCAGCTCTTCGTACTGATGCTTCCGCGGGAGCTGATTGGCGAGGAAGATCCACCCCACGAGCACGAGCAGTGCGAGGAGCATCGCGCGCGGCAGGAAGAATCGCAGCGCGCCGTAAGCGAGAACGATGAGCGCGAGCACGATGCAGATCGAGATCGCGGCGTTGATCATCAGCCGCGTCGCGAACAACGCCATGAACGTGTAGAGCGCGGTCAGGATGACGACGAGCAGAAACGCGTACGCGTGCAGCCAGTAGCTGACGACGGCTCCCTGCTGCTTGCCGATGCGCATCAGCCATGTGACGAATTTCTGGAACCACGGCTTCAACGACAACGGATCGGCCAGGCGATCGAGGTACGGCAGCACGAATCGGATGATGAGCATGCCGATCACGTAGCCGAGGATGACGACCCATTCTTTGCCGCACGAGCCGGCGGTGCATTGACGCCAGACGCCGCGCACGATCACGAGAATCGTCGGCAGCCAGAACGTGCGCGCGAAATACGTCCGCATTCCTTGCGCAGTGGCCGGAAGATTCAGTTTCACGTGATCGAGCAGAAATCCGACGAAGCAGCAGAGCGCGAAGAACCCCGCCACCGCGGCCCCGATCATCAGATTGCCGTACCACTCGCGGCACCAGAACAGCGCAGGCAGGCCCAGTCCGGCCACGCCCTCGAAGCAGATGATGACGACCGCGATCAGCCAGGTAAAGGCGAGCACCTGATACCGGCTGAACCAGCGGATCAGATATCCAAACGCTTTCTCGAGCATGCCATCCCTCCTCGAATTAGGAGGGATGCGATCCCGATTTTTCCCCCTCGACTACTTCGGCGGCGCGCAATAACACGACGTGAACGACGGACCGGTCATGGTCGTGAGGCCGCACCAGTACGCCTGCCACATCGCGATCGCTTCGGCCGCTTCTTTCGGCGCACCGGAGGCGGAGAAGTTGAAGTACTGCTCCCGCGTCGCCGGCGTATTACCGATCGCCGCCGCGACTTCGGTCAGCGTCGCGGTGTCGTATTTCGATTTGCTGTACGCCTCGTCGAATGAATATTCGCGCGCCCACGGCAGCGTCACGTTCGGAAGGTGGAAGGCCGTGTAGTCGGCGATGTCGCCGTTGCGCGCGACGTCGACGACTTCGAACGCGGGGTTGTTGCCGAAGATCGGAGTGATCGACGGTGTGATGTGGATGAAGTCGCGCGTCGCGATGCGGAACTCGTCCTGATGCGTGTGACCCGCGAACGAGCCGGCGATCGTCTGGCGATGTCGCAGCGTGATGGCCAGGTATTTCTGCAGATATTCGTCCTTCCAGAACGTCTCCGCCTGAATGCTCGGGCAACTGCCGCCGTACGTCACCGAGTCATAGACGTCCATGCCGGGCGGGATGTGGAACAACAGCCAGACGCGTTTGCCGAGGTCGCGGGCCAGACGCAATTCGTCGTCGAGCCAGACCAGTTCCTTGAGGCCTGGATCGGGTCCGGGTGTGCCGCACGGGTTCTGATACTTCGTCGAAAAGAAATTCGTGTTGAGCGCGATGATCCGGACGTCGTCCAGCGAGGGGACGTCGGCGTGATAGTAGCCGCCGGTCGGAAAGCGGCGATCGAACGAGCGCGAGCCGACGATCGGACTCCAGATTTCCTGGAAATTCTGGAGATAGATCCCATTCGGCGCGACCGCGTAGTCGCCGCAGTTCGAGTCGTTGTTGCCGAGCGTCGGATAAATGCGCACGTTCGGATACGCCTGGCGAAATACCGACGCGATGTACGCGTTCGTCTTCGCGACGAAGGCGGTGTACGCGGGCTTGCTCTTGTCGGTCGCGTACTGCGCGTAGCTCTTGTCGAATCCGTGCGCGAGGAAATCGCCCGAAATCAATACGAACGCCGGCGACGGCAACTGCTTCTGCATCTCCGCGACCGCCGAGCGGAACAGCGGATCGTTGATGTCGCTGCCGTACGTGACGAATCCCGTCATTGTGGACGTCGCGAGAATCGCGCCCCACTCCGATACGTCCGCGGCTTCGAGTTTCGTCACCAGCGTCGGATCGGCGAACGGATTGAAGTGGATGTCGGAGACCGAGAGGAACTTCTCCGCGAAGGCGGAGGACGCGAAGGCAAGCAGCAGGACGACGATC
>DASVNL010000188.1:0-5422 GCA_036383875.1 Thermoanaerobaculia bacterium | reverse complement strand
GAAGAGCTCTCCACCGCCAACTGCCAACTGCCAACCGCCAACGGATTCAACGCGGTACCTCCACCTGATCGAAGATCTTCCGCAGCAAATCCTCGAGCGCCAGCCCCTCCATCTCCGCCTCGGGGGAGAGCGTGATGCGATGCGCAACGATGGGCAGCACGAGCGACTTCACATCGTCGGGCGTGATGAAGTCACGGCCTTCGAGTGCGGCCAACGCGCGACTCGCTTCGAGCAGCGCGAGTGACGCGCGTGGTCCGGCGCCGATCTGCACGGATTCGTCGCGACGCGTACGCGTCACGAGCTCGCGGATGTATTCAATGATGTGCGGCTCGACGCGCACCTGCGTGCTCACCGTGCGCCGCGCCTGCAGCAACTCTTCGCCACTCATCACCGGCTGCAGCGACGCGATGGTGTCGTCGTGCAGGCGCCGTCCCGCGGCGTATTCGGTGAGGATGCGCGATTCGTCCGCGGGCTCGGGAAAATCAATGTTGATCTTGAACATGAACCGGTCCCGCTGCGCCTCGGGCAACGGATACGTTCCTTCGAACTCGACCGGGTTCTGCGTCGCGAAGACGGTGAAAACCGGCGAGACCTTGTAACGCGCGCCGTCGATCGTCACCGAGTTTTCCTGCATCGACTCGAGCAGCGCGGCCTGCGTGCGCGGCGGCGTGCGATTGATCTCGTCGGCGAGCAGGATGTCGGTGAAGACCGGACCGGCGCGAAACACGAACTCCTGCGTTTTCTGATTGAAGACGTTCGCGCCGAGGAGATCGGAGGGCATCAGGTCGGGCGTGAACTGAATGCGCCGGAAGCGGCAGCCGAATAGTCGCGAAAGCGTGAGCGCGAGCAGCGTCTTGCCCGTGCCGGGCACGCCTTCGAGCAGCATGTGCCCGCCCGCGACGAGCGACGTGATCGCCAGCGTCTTCACGCGGTCCTGACCCATGATCACGCGATCGAGCTGCGCGCGCAGCGCGCCGAACCGTGTGGCGATGTCGTTGATGGTCTGCATTCCTTACCTCCGGGACTGCAATTTCTCGAATCCTTGATTGAGCTGCCCGAGCATCCGTTTGAACACGGGCGGCGGCAGCGTGCCGATGCCGCTCGGCGGCACGAGTCCGCCGGTGAGGTCATCGACGCGTTTGCGCAACTGATCGCCGCGCAGACCGGTCTGCGTCGCGACGGTGCGCATGAAGGCCTCGTGGTAAAGCGCGATCGATTCGGCGTCGCTGGTCACGCCGCGATAGAGCGCGCCGAGGGAGTGGACGAGATCGACGGCGTCGGAGCGCGTTTCGCGATGCTCGTCTTCCGCGGGTCCGACGCGTTTTCCTTCGCGCCAGAAAATCAGCAGCGCGACGATGCCGAGCATCACCAGGAACGTGCCGAGGTTCCACTCCTTCATCATCGCGAGCGCGCCGTCGTCGCTGGCGATGCCGTGCGGGATCTCGTCGAAATAGACGGGCCGCTTCGTCCCCGCGAGCGCGACCAGCAGGTCGAGACTCGTGACGAGATGACGGTTGTTCAGCAGTTCCGGCGCCGCTAGCAGAATCAAGTCGCCGTCGCCGATGCGTTCGCGCGCGAGCACGACGCGCTTGTCGGCGACGAGTACCGCCTGCATGCGCGGCGGCAGCGAAGCGAAGGCGCGCGCGTAGGGGAGTTGCACTGTCTTCACGCGCGGCCAGATCGGAAAGACCTTGCGCGCGGTTGCGTCGGTGATGCTCGTGATGTCGAGCGCGCCTTCTTCCGCGGCGATGACGAAGCGCCCGCCTTTGCGCACGAATGCGTCTTCGGCGTCGCTGAGCAGCGGACGCCGTTTCGGTCGCGGCGGTCCGACTTCGTTTTCTTCGAGGCCTTCGGGATCGAAGAACGTCGGCAGTTCTTTCGTGACGCGAAACACAACCGCGTTGCGCTCGATCGGCTCGCGGCCGATCGGACGCGTGAGCATCGCGACCTTCGTGCGTCGCGCGAGGTAGCCCGACGCGAGCGAGAGTCCGTCGTCGCTCGTGTTCGGGCTCGAATAAACGTCGTAGACGCGCTGCGCTGCGCGGGCGTCGGTGATGATCCAGAGAAGTCCGAAACCGGCGAACGCAGCGATCGCGATGAGCAGCGGGATCAGGCGTCTCATGCGGCTACGCCTCCGCTACGATGCAGTGCATCGAGGATGTTCCGCGCGCGTGCGCCGCAATCTTCGAACGCTTCTTCCGTGCTGACGTCGCTGCCGTACCACTCCTGCTCGAAGCGTCGCGTGAGCGTGATCAACTCCGGCCGCCACGCGTGCGACGGCGAGAGCGACGAGATGTACTCCCAGTTCGTGCGCCCCTTGCGGAAGTGCAGGATGCTTTCGGAGTAGCACGTGACGAGCACCGCGTGGAACCACGCGCGAATCGCCTCGCGATAGCGCCCTTCGCTGCCGAGCGTCAACGCGTACGTTTCCCACTCGTTCGCGCCGCGCGACAGCGGATCGGCATCGCGCTCCGAGCCGATTGGCTCGGCCGATTCCGTGACTTCGGGTTTCGTGCCGCGCGATCTGCGGATGACCACGAACGCGAGCGCGACGACGATCAACAGAATCGCGAGCGCCACGCCGACGACGATCCAACGCATGCCGCCGGTCGCGCCGTAGAGGTTTTGGTTGTTCGGCAACAGGTCGATGATCCATTCGAGGAGCCGACGAAGCTGCTTGCCGATCCAGTCGAACATCTCCTCGATCGATTTCATGATCCGATCGAACATCGGGATCTCGGCCGGCAGTTTCTCGACTTCGCCGCCGGCTTTGAGGTCTTCGACTTCCTGCGCCTTCGTCACTTCTTCCAGCAGCTTGCGATCCGCGGCCGTGCCTTCGATGCCGGTCGCGCGACGCAGCTCGTCGATCGTGAGCGCGAGTCGCGCGCGGAGTTGCGGCACGGGCACGCGCGAGTCCGCGATCGCTGCGAGCAGCGAATCGTCGGCATGAAACTGTCCCTGCGGCGACGCAACGTCATACGCCGACAACGTCACCGCCTCGGCGCGCGCAAGTTCGAGTTGATTCGACGCGAGCAGCTCATCGATGCCGCGCAACGTCGCGAGGTACTGCTCGATGCGAATCGTTTCCGCGTGCGCGGCAAACGCGAGTAGCGCGATGGCGAAGAGCAACGCGCGTCGCATCATGCGTCGCTCCTCTGCAGTTCTTCGAACCACGTGCGCAGGTCGTCGCCGCTTTCCTCCGCGCCCGCTTTGCGGACGTAGACGACGTGCGCGGCGATCCAGAACGGCTCGATGGTCGCGAGCGCGCCGGCGAAGAGCATGAGGATGTAGCGGCGGTGGTTGGTGAAGAGCGTCTGCCACTGCGGGGCGTCGAATCCGCCGAGGGCGCCCGCGGCCCACGTGCCGATCGCGAAGGAGCCGGCGAGATTCGCGAGCGCGACGAAGAGTCCGCAGAAAAACACGAACACGAGCGAGAAGGGGATGCCCATGTGTTTCGTGTAGCGAAAGATCAGTTTGAAGGGCTTCGTTAGCGAGACGCGCTCGTTGAGTTCCATCGTGCCGATGGCCAGTCCGGAGAAGATCACGGCGACGACGAATCCGATGCAGGTGAAGAGCGAGACGTAGCCGAGGACCGCGGCCGCGGCCGAGGTCAGGACGTAGCTCGCGAGTGCGGCCGCGGGTACGCGCCATGCGGCGCGGCCAGGTGCGCCGCCGCGCGCGTGAGCGAGGCGACAGGCGCGCGCGTAGATCGCGCGGCCCCAGATCGAGATGAGCATCGCCAGCACGATCATGTTGGCGGTCGCGCCGAGGAGGTTGCCGTAGTGCGGAGCTTTTCCGCCGAGCTCGATGAGCTGGTCGAGGAAGATGGCCTCGAGGTAGCGCAGCGGGAGAGACGTGAGGATGACGAGGCCGACCCACGGCGCGCCGGTCATCGTCACGACGTCCGTCGCTTCGTCGAGCACGGAGGTCGTGGAGAGCGGTGCGCGAATCAAAACAGTCCCGCGATCATCGCGCCGGCCCACACCATCACGCGCGCGCCGACGAACAAGAGCACGAGTGACGTGAAGACCACGCTGAGCCAGCCGAGGATCGGGGAGCGCTCGACCTGCGCCCCGCGCTTCGCGCCGAGACAGGCGGCGCAATGCCAGATCCCGTCCCACTGCGTCGCGCATTCCTGACAGAGCATCTTCCTGCACGACATGCATCGCGCAAATACGGGACGCTGTTCATGAACCGCACAAACCTGGACGGACATTCGGGCGGGAAAGTTTAACAGGGTGGTTGTCGGTTGCCGGTTGCCGGTTGCCGGTTGTCGGGGAATTGGTCGTCGCGAGTGGTTTCTTCGTCGCGACGACCGGAACGCTCACGACGGCCAAATCTCCCGACAACTGACAACCGACACCCGACCACCACCCAACCGGCAACCGGCAACCGCCAACCAATTGACATCCCGCAAAAGCCCGTCTACTCTGCCGCCACCAATGCCTGCGACCCTGTTTGTCTTTGCGTTTTATTACCGCTACGACAACTAGCGTGGGCCGAATGTGTGCCCCGCGGATGGGGCGCTCGAACGGCTAAGGCATAACGAGAACCTCTTCCCGCGGCGGGAAGGGGTTTTTTGTTTATGACGCAACCTGATGCCGAAGCCGAGCTGAAACGTCTGCGAGACGCGATCGATCGCGTGGACGAGGTGCTGGTCAAGCTCCTCAATCAACGCGCCAAATACGCCGTCGAGATCGGCGAGATCAAAGGCGTGCTGTCTCTCCCGATTTATTCACCGGAGCGCGAGAAGGACGTCTTAAGGCACGTCGAAGAATCGTCGGCGGGTCCTCTAGCTCCATCGTCGATCCGCCGTCTCTTCGAGCGCATCATCGACGAATCCCGCCGCGTGGAGCGCGAAAGCGCAACCGCTCCCTCCTCTTCGCACTCCCAATCCAGCACTGGAGACTTTCAATGATCATCGTCATGCAGAAGCACGCCCCGGAACCGAGCATCGAGCACGTCGTCGCCGAATTGAGCAGCCGCGGGTTCGACGTCCACCGGTCCACCGGCTCCGATCAAACCGTCCTCGGCGTCGTCGGCCGTGTCGACACCATCGACCCCCGCGAATTCGAATTATTCGAGGGCGTACAAGAAGTGGTGCGCGTCAGCGAGCCCTACAAACTCACGAGCCGTACATTCCGCCCCGAAAAGACTGTAGTGAAAGCGCGCGGCGTCGAGATCGGCGGCGACAAAGTCGTCGTCATGGCCGGACCGTGCACAATCGAGAACGAACACCAAATGTTCGAGACCGCGCGACGCGTTGCGAAATCCGGCGCGCGCATTCTCCGCGGCGGCGCTTACAAACCACGCACGTCGCCGTACGCGTTCCAGGGGATGGGCGTCGACGGTTTGAAACTCCTGCGCGCCGCCGGCGATGAGAACAATATGGCGGTGGTTTCCGAGGTCATGGAAATCTCGC
>DASVNL010000187.1:0-4784 GCA_036383875.1 Thermoanaerobaculia bacterium | reverse complement strand
GGGAACGAGAAGATCTTCCTGACCGAGCGCGGCAGCTCGTTCGGATATCAGAACCTCGTCGTCGACATGCGCTCGTTCCCGATCATGCGCGCGATGGGCTCGCCCGTCGTCTACGACATCACGCATTCGATGCAGAAGCCGGGCGGCGAAGGAAAGCAGACCGGCGGGACGCCGCAGTTCGCGCGACCGCTCGCGCGCGCAGCGGCCGCGGCTGGTGCAGACGGCTTCTTCATGGAAGTGCACGACAACCCGCCGCACGCGCTCTCCGATCGCACGACGCAGATCCGTCCCGACGCCGCGCGCTCGATCATCGAAGACGTCCTGAAGATCCGGGAGCACCTGGAGCGCATCTAATCGCGGTGAGAGCCGTCAGAGGTACGACATGAAGGTTCGTCTCGTCCTGTCGTTGCTCCTCGGTCTGTTCGCGCTGCTCACGATCGCCGACCGTTTCGCGCTGCTCGAGCTCCTCGTGATCCGCGCGGGCGTCCCGATGCTCTTCGCGCTCGCGCAGGCCATCGCGATCATCGGCATCGGCTGCATCGTGCGCGGCTCGCGCGAATCCGATCCCGCGCTCGACTTCCTGATCGGCCTGCCGATGTTCGGCGCGCTGCTGTTCCTCGTCGGACTGCTCAACGTTTCGGCGTGGACGATCTGGCCACTGATCGCGCTCCTCGGCATCGCGGGCGTCGTGTTGATTCTTGCGGGCTGGAAACAGCAGCCCGATGTGCCGACGTCGAGCGTGAGTCTCATCGCCGTGCTGATCGTGTTGGTCTGCGGCATCGTCACCGCGCTCGCGCCGCCGACGTCGATCGGCGAGATCGCGAACACGCTGGCTGTGCCGCGCGCGTGGGCACTCGAAGGTCGCGCGATCGATCTCCCGCTCCTCGCCCACTCCTACTTCCCCCTCGGGATCGAAAGCGCCGACGTCGCACCAATCGCGATCCTCGGCGCGTTGCAGGGCGGCGTCGCATCGCATTTGCTGCATCTCTTCGCCGCGATCGCTGCGGGCTTGTTGATCTATCGCTGCACCGAGTCGTGGTTCCTCACCGCGGCGATCGTGACGACGCCGGCACTCGCGATCGTCGCAGGCTGGTCACTCGGAGACTGGCCCGTCGTGGGCCTGTTCGTCGCGACCTTCATCGCGCTCGAGCACGACGACATCCGCACCGCCTCGGCCGCGACTGCCGCGGGGTTGCTCGCGTCGTACGTCTTCGTCCCGTTCGCGATCGTCGCGTGGATTTTGAAGCGTCGCCGTCCGCACTGGATCGCGCTCCTCGGACTGCTCTTCTTCGTACGCAACCTGATCCTGACGTGGAATCCGGTCGCGCCGTTTTTTCAGGAAGGCGCGCCCGCGATGTCAGGCTTCCGCACGCTCGCCCTCGCCGACTACGTCTTTCACTCCGACTACATCCCCGAATCGATCGGCGTCGCACTGCTCGCGCTGCCGTTCTTCGCCACCGGCGCGATCGCCATCGCCGGCGCGCTCCTCGGGCTCGCACTCTTCTTCCTCGCGCCATCTGCGCGCGTCCTCGTCCCGTTCCTCGTCCTCCCCGCGATGACGACGAAGCACGCGCTGCAAAAGAAACTCGTCGCGGCGCTGGTCGCGATCGCGATCGTCGCGCAGACGCTGCTCGTCGCGTGGTTCACGGCGCGCAGCGAATCGTTCTCGCTCCTCACCGCGTCGACGAGCACCGACGCGTATCTGCGCAAACAAAGCGCGACCTACGCGTCCGTCGCGTGGCTCAACGAGACGCTGCCCGCGAATTCGCGCACTCTCGTCATCGGCATCGGCGAGACGTACTGGTTCACGAAGCGCGTTCGCGGCGGCGCGGACTCCGATGCGAAACGCATCTCGAATTACCTCGATCTGCCCGCCGCCGAAGCCGTGCGCGAGCGCCTGCGTCGCGACGGCATCACGCACGTGGCCATCCTCGCGAACGAGAAACATCCGCCGCTCGAAGCGAGCGCGCAGAAGATGCTCGCGCAGACGCTCGACCACTACGCGGCTAGCGTCACGACACGTGGGAATGCCACATTGTTTACGATTCGGTAGGTAGGGATTTCCGGCCTCCCGGCACTCCTTCTTTGAGTCCCAAAGACATCAAAGAAGGAGAACGACATGCCGAAAGTCAGAGACCTCGGCGTCACCGTCGTCCCCGAAGGCTTCGGCCCGGTGGAGATGGGTCAGGGCGCCGGCTGTGGTTGTACGAACGTCACGAACCCCTGTCTGCTCTGCACGCAGAGCATCACCGTCTGCGGCGGCGGTACGCGCTGGGCTGCGGCCTGCGCCGGCGTCTCCACATGCAGCGACTGCACGACGCAGCCGTACAGCATCTGCGGGACGACGCCCGGGCCGTGCACCGACTGCACGACGCAAGCGTTCAGCATCTGCGGCACGACGAAGGGCGGCTGCACGGACTGCACGACGCAGCCTTACAGCATTTGCGGCACCACGCCGGCCACGCAGATCGGCCGCGGCGGATGCACCGATTGCACGACGCAGGCGTTCAGCATCTGCGGGACCTCGCCGGGCGGATGCACGGATTGCACGACCACGCCGTACAGCATCTGCGGTACGACGAAGATCGGCTGCACCGACTGCACGACGCAGGCGTACAGCATCTGCGGGACTACGCCCGGCGGCGCGCAGAAGTGCACGGACTGCACGAACATCCCGTACAGCATTTGCGGGACGACGCCCGTGCAGCCGCCGCAGCGCGGACTGACGCAGGAGCACATCAACCAGCTTCGCGCGCAGCTCAATGCGCAACTCGCCGCACTCGACGAGCACGAGAAAGCGCTGCTGCCGCAGAGTGAAGCGGAGATCGACGCGAAGGAGAAGGAACTCAACGCGCAGCTCGACAAACTGCGCGCCCGTCGCGACGAGATCAAGAAACCGGAATGACCGACTGGACCTCAAAATGGACAACGAGGCGCTTCCGCTCCAGTTACGCGCTGGAGCTGAAGCGCCTCGATGAACTGCCGGCGTCGCAGCAGCGCGCGTTCGCGGAGCTGCAGCGCGACGCCGGCTTCTACGGCCTGCTCGTGCCGCGCGTCGACGGTGCGGAGAGCGTGAAGTCGGTCACGCGCCAGACCGCGGACCTCTTCCGCTCGCTGGAGCGTCCGCGCGTCATCGACCATCCCGACGAGACGTGGCGCAACGACATCATCGACCTCGTGCTCGACGGGATTCTCGAGATCGAACGCGACGATCGCTTCGTGTGCGGCGCCGATGCGTACGACGTGTTCTTCGACGCGCCGGCCGCACCCGTGCAACAGAATCTCTCGTTCGATGCGCTGCGACATGCGGAGCAGCTCGTGACGCACGACGTCGCGACGCTCACGACCGCGCTGTATACGTACAACCGCCTGCCGCGAACGCGCGTGTGGGCCGAGCGGTTCCCCGATCGCGACGCCGTGCTCGCACACTTGGGATCCAATCCATTGCTCGAACGGCACTGGGTGCAGTCGAGCGCGAACAGCGGCTGGATCTCGTGGCGTCCGCGCGAACAGCGCGGCGGAGCGGACGCGGTCACGTGGAAGTTGTACGTCAGCCCGCGGCCCGAGCACGTTCGCGATGCGTTTCACGCACTGGTGCGCGTCCTCGCGGAACACGGCGGCGCGCCAATGAAAATCGGTCAGGACGCGGCGGGACTCCTGCGTCCTGACAAACTCGTCACCTACTTTTCGTCGCGCGCGGAGCTCGACGCCGTCGCGACTGCGCTGCGCGACGCGTTGCACGACTGCCCCGCGCACGGCGTCCCGTTCAGCGCGCCGATCGACGAACGCGGCGTGCTCTCGTGGGGCGCCGATCCTCCCGACTCCGAACGCGTGCTGAGCTGGCTCGATCGCGAGAGCTGGCGTTTGTGGGTCGCGAAGTCGCTCGCGTCTGCGTTGTCGATCGCGAAGACCGCGACGCGCGCGAGCATCGCGCCGTGGCAGTTCGCGGTCGAGCGCGTGCGGCGTCGCGGCGTCGACGTTGCGACGTGGGCGCCGACATCGGCGCTCTGGAGTGACGCGTCATGAACATCACCGATCCGCTCGTCCTGCGCAACGACGTCGTGCTCGTGCCGGTCGCGGAGTTGCCGCCCGACGTGCGCGCGAAGATCGACTTCGACGACGGCGACTACACCGTGTCGCGCATGCACGGCCGCATGCCGTCGCAGATCATCGATCCCGAGACCGCTTCTCTCCTGCAGCTTTTTCGCGAGCCGACCACGATCGTCGAAGCGGTGATCCGCAACAGTCGCGCGCTCGCGAAAGACCCGCAGATCTGGCTCGACGAACTGCTGCCGCACATCGGCGGATTTCTGCGCAGCGGCGTGCTCGTGCCGAACGAAGAACGAGCCGTGCACGAGATGAAGCCGCAGCTCGATGCGGGCTCATTCGTCGACGGCTGGCAAGTCGTGCGCTGCGTGAATCTCATCGAAGACAGCGAGATTCATCGCGTTCGCAAAGGCAACGTCGACGGCGCGCTGAAGATCGCGCGACAACCGGGCCCGTTCGAAGGCTCGGTGTTCGACAACGAAGCGGCGGTGCTCACGCATCTCGCTGGACGTGCAACCGCGCCGCGACTGCTCGCGCAAGGGATGCACAACGAGCGGCCGTATCTCGTCATCGAGTGGTGCGACGGCACGGACTCCGGCGCCGCGACGCAGTACGCGCGTCACGATCGCGCCGCGCTCCTCGCGATCTGCGTGACGATCGCCGATGCGTACGCCGCGTTGCACGACGCGAACGTGATTCACGCCGACGTGCATCCGCGCAACATCCTCATCGACAAC
>DASVNL010000186.1:0-8833 GCA_036383875.1 Thermoanaerobaculia bacterium | reverse complement strand
GAACCGGGACGCCGATGTTCGTCATCTCGGCGAGGCCTGCGCCTTTGCCGCCGAGGACGTCTTTCATCTTCGCGTTGCCCTCGGCTTGACCGTCGCCGAAGTAGTAGACGTACTTCTCGCTCTCCGCAGTGCTCATAGCGGCGCGATTATCTCTCAACACGCTCGAGGTCGACGCGGCTGGCCAGCAATCGCTGTAATGCCGTGAAAATCGGCGGCTCGCTCCACGCGTCGCCGGCCGAAACGAACTCGATGCGGGAGAGATCCGCGCCGCGCGACTTCAATGCCGCGCGCATCGCGTCGACGCGTTTCTGCGTGCGCTGCTTGCTCACGTCCGCGGTCATCTCGCGAAGCTCGTGCGCGACGATGCGGAACGTCTGCGACGGAGTCGCTGCGATGCGACGCGAGAGTGCGTCGAGCTCCGCTTTGCTCGCGTCCGCGATGAGTTGATCGTCATCGTCGAAGCGCAGACCGAACATTGTCCAGCGCTCTAGCGGCGTGCGCGGCTTCAGCGATCCAGCCGCGGGCGCGTCGAGCGTGAGGCCGTCGCACGGGATGCGCGCGCCGAACCATCCTTCGCCGTACTGCTGCGTCGAGATTTCTTCGTGAATGCGCAGTCCGGTGAGCGTCGCGGCGTTCGGAGCCAGCGTGATTGCGCCGTAGCCCCACGTCGGACCTTGCGTCCACAGGAACTGCGCGACGCGACCGTCCGTGCCGCCGTCGAGCAACGTCGGCGGAGTCGTCGCGATGACGCCGCGGATCGACGCGCCGTCGCGCACGAATCGTGCGGGTGTTTCGTTGATGCGATAGCACCCTTCGAGCGGCGGCATCGCGAACGTGCCGAGCTCCTGTCCGATCGCGTGAAACGAGCGAACGCTGATCGTGTCGAGCCCCTTCGTCGAGATGCGCACGTACTGCGCCGTCGTCGCGGGAACGTCCCAGAACTCCGGTTTCTCCGCCGCGCCTTTCGAGCTGACGGTTTTCAGCGCACGCCATTGCACGCCGTCGCTCGAACCTTCGAACGTGATCGTCGTGGCGGCGCTGCCATCCGCGGCCGAGTTCGTGATGCCGACGCGCGCGATGCGCGCGGGTCCGAGGAGCGAGAAGACGAAGGTTTGCGCGGGGCTCGATGGTGGCGACGTCCACGCCGTCGCGGAGCTGCCGTCGATCGCCTGTACCGCCGAATTCTCCAGCGTCGCCTCGGCCGTGCGCGACACGACCGCCGCGCCGTAGGCGAGGTTCAGGAGATTGTTCTCGTCGTATTCAGGTTCGGGTTCGTTCGTGTACTTCGGGATGTCTTCGTGACGCGTCGACGTCGTCGCGATCGGCAACTCCGCGGGCGCTTCCTCTTTGCCGCACGCGAATGCGAGCACGCAGAGGAGGGCGGCGACGGGTTTGCGGATCACGCGCGATAGTCGCGGCGGTCGACGACGATCTTCGTGACGTCGGCGACCCGCATCACCGCGCCTCCGACCTTGCGCAGCAGCGACATCCGGTTCGCGCGCACGGCCTGATCCTCGACGTTGACCATCACGTCCTTGAAGAACGTCTCGAGCTCCGGCGCCATCGCCGCGAACGACTCCAGCGCCTGGCGATACTGGCGCTCCACGACCATGTCGTCGATCTGATGCGTGACGACGTCCGCGAGCTCCGCGAGACGCCGCTCCGTCGCGTGTTCGAGCTTCGACGAATCGACGCGCGTCGACGTGTGGCTCTCCGTGATGTTCGCGATGCGCTTCGCCGAGTCGAGGATCGAGAGGAAGTTCGGATCGTTGCGCGTCGCCTTCACGGCGTTGATGCGATCGACGAGATCAGTCAGCGACGCGGACCAACCCGATTCCATCGCGGCTGCAACTTCGTCGTACGCGAACTGCCACGCCGATGCTTCGAGGATCGTGCGTACGCGCTCGGAGAAGAACGCGAGCAGATCCTCTTTCACGTTCGCTGCGACGTTGCCGTACGCCGCGATGCCGAGGTCGAGGAGTTGCTCGATGCCCGCGCGGACTTCGCGCATGTCGCGATTGAGGAGAATTTGCACGACGCCTTGCGCAGCGCGGCGCAGTCCGAACGGATCCTTTGAACCTGTTGGCTTCGCGCCGATCGAGAAGAATCCGACGAGCGTGTCGATGCGATCCGCAAGCGACACCACGGCGCCGGAAATCGTGCGCGGCAGCGCGTCGTCGAGACTCACCGGCTGGTAGTGATCGTAGATCGCCTGCCACACGTCTTCCGGCAGGCCTTCTTCGCGCGCATAGATTCCGCCGACGCGACCCTGCAGGTCCGTGAATTCCTTCACCATCTCGGTGACGAGGTCGGTCTTGCACAGACGCGCGGCGATCGCGACGTCGGCCTTGTCGATGCCTGCGAGGTCGCAGATGCCGGCAGCGATCGTTTCGATGCGCTGCGTCTTGTCGCGATAGTTGCCGAGCTTCTCCTGGAACTGCAGATGCTCGAGTTGTTCGAGGCGCTCTTCGAGTTTCTTGCGGCGATCGGTCTCGTAGAAAAACTGCGCGTCCGCGAATCGCGCGTTGGTGACGAACGAGTTGCCGTACGCGGCGTTGCCGACGGGATCGGCTTCGTTGTCGAGCACCGCGAGGAACGAGTTCGTGAGCTTGTCCTCGCGATCGCGAATCGGAAGTTGCTTCTGGTGCACGCGCATGACGGTGACCAGCACTTCTTCCGGAAGCGCGAGGTAGTCGCGGCGGAACTCGGCGCGGACGAGGCCGGGATATTCGGTGAGGTATTGCCACTGCGACCAGATCGTCGCGTCGGTGGATGGCGTCCCGTCGACTTCCGTCGCGAGCGTCCGCGCGCGATGCACCATCACTTCGCGACGGCGCATCGGATCGACGACCACACGCGCGAGCTCGAGCTTCGAAACGTAGTCGTTGTACGACGTGACTTCGAACGATCGCGGCGAAAGCGTGCGATGTCCGACGGTGCTGGTTCCGGAGGCCATGCCGAAAATCGATAGCGGCAGATGTCCGCCATCGAAGAGTGAGATGACCGAATGCACGGGGCGGATGTACGAGTACGTCCGGTCGCCGGCGTGGATGGTCATCATCTTGGGCCAGCGGATCCCTTCGACGATCTCCGGGATGCGCTCGCGCAGCGCGTCGCCCGTGTCGCGGCCCGCGATCTTCTTCTTGATCTGCACGTAGGCGTCGTCGCCTGCGATGACGTCGTCGAGCGTGGCGTTCTGCTTTTTCAGAAAGCCGAGCAGTGCCGGCGTCGCGTTGCCGCTCGCGTCGTAGGCCGCCTTCTTCGGCGGACCTTTCACTTCCTGCTCGCGATCTTCCTCGCGCAGCGGGAGGTTCTTGATCAGGAAGACAATGCGGCGCGTCGTGGTGTTGACGGTGACGTCGTCGCTCTTGCCACCGAGGTCGATGGCGAGCTTGCCGAGCCGCTCGCGGAGCGTCGCGGCGGCGCCGTCGTGCATCCACGCGGGGATCTCTTCAGTGAGGAGCTCGAAAAAGTAATCAGACATGCGCGGCCGCCTGCAGCAGCGGGAATCCCAGCTCCTTGCGCGCCTCGAGGTATCCCTCGGCGCACCGGACCGCGAGATCGCGCACGCGCTTGATCACGCCGACGCGCTCCGTCACGGAGACCGCCCCGCGCGCGTCGAGGGTGTTGAACATGTGCGAGCACTTCAGCGTGAAGTCGTACGCCGGCATGACGAGCTTCGCATCGAGGCAGCGTCGCGCTTCGGCTTCATACGCATCGAGGAGCTTCCAGTGCAGGTCGATGTCGGCGTACTCGAAGTAGTACTTCGAGAACTCGTACTCGTCCTGCTTGCGCACCGCGCCGTACGGGACGTCGCTCGTCCACTCGATGTCGAAGATCGAGCTCTGGCGAGCGAGGAACATCGTGAGGCGCTCGAGGCCGTACGTGATTTCCGCGGAGATCGGCGCGAGGTCGATGCCGCCGGCCTGCTGGAAGTAGGTGAACTGCGTGATCTCCATGCCGTCGAGGAGGATCTGCCAGCCGACTCCCCATGCGCCGAGGGTGGGGGATTCCCAGTTGTCTTCCTCGAAGCGGATGTCGTGCTTGGTGAGATCGAGGCCGAGCGCGCGGAGCGAGTCGAGGTAGAGATCCTGGACGTTCAGCGGCGAGGGCTTCAGGATCACCTGAAACTGGTAGTGCTTCCCGAGACGGAACGGGTTATCGCCGTAACGACCGTCTGCCGGACGGCGGGAGGGCTGGACGTACGCCACGTTCCACGGCTCGGGTCCGAGGACGCGCAGAAAGGTGGCGGGATGCATCGTGCCGGCGCCGACCTCGAGGTCGAGCGGCGTCTCGATCATGCATCCACGTTCTGCCCAGAAGTTCTGGAGCTTGAGAATCAGTGACTGAAAGGTCACCCGCGACATAAGCCGCGCATTCTAGCCTGCCTAACGGATCGGACGCTAAGCTGCGGGCGGAGGAGGTGGCGGCGGCTCCTCCGTCGCGGTCGTATCCGTCTGCGTGGGCTCGGTCTCCGCGTCATCCTGTTCCTGCTTCTTCGGCTGCTCGGACGGTGGAGGCGCGGTGTCCATCTGCGCCGGCTCTGGCGGTGGCTGCGTGGTCGCCGTGTCCGTGTTCGTCGGAGGCGGTTGACGAACCGGCGTTGGCTCGCGGATCGGCTCCGGACGTGGCGCGGGTTGCGCGGGCGGAACGTAAACCGGCGACGGCGGCGGGACCGCGCTGGTCATCGGTGGCGGGATCGTGGCCGGATACGGCGACGGCGTCGCGGTGGTGGCGACGGTCGCGGGGTTGATGCCGAACGCGGTGGTCGTGTCGGCGTTCGTTCCCGTGACTGGCGGAAGGATCTCGCCGGGTCCGTTGATCGTGCCGGTCACGCCGGCCGCGGATCCTTCCTGGACGGTTTCGTACGCCTGCTGACTTGCACGCTTGTCCCCATCACTCCCACACGCCACGGCGGCCGCAACTACGAACGAAAGCATCAGTTTGGTTTTCATGGTGGTCTTCTGAAGGCAGACAGTCGCAAGGGGCTTGCCACGTAGAATCGGTTTCCATGAGTCACCGCGATGTTGTCGAAAGCTTTCCGAAGCAGCAGTTCATGACGCTCATCGGCGCGACGCTCGATCGCGTCGGCGAGGGCGAAGTTGAGATTGCGCTGCCCTTTCGCGCCGATCTCATGCAGCACAGCGGCACGTTGCACGCGGGCGTCGTCACTGCGATCGCGGACACCGCGTGCGGCTACGCGGCGCTCACGAAGATGCCGGACGGCTCGAACGTGCTCAGCGTCGAGTTCAAGATCAACCTGCTCGCTCCCGCGGTCGGTGCTCGATTCGTCGCGAAAGCGCGCGTCGTGCGATCGGGCAAGACGCTCTCCGTCGTCACTGCGGATGTGCTCGCTGACGACGCGATCGTCGCGACGATGCTGGCCACGATGATCCGCCGCTGAGTTTCGAGAGCAGATTCGGCTGGGAACAACCCTCGCCAGCGGGTGGTTGGAAGATACCGTACCGACATGGTACTGTTTCGCCCCTTCGCTCCTCCGGGAGCAGAAAAACCACCGATGCTCAAGATCTCGCGACTCACGGATTACGGCCTGCTTGCCAGCGTTTACCTCGCCCGACGGGCGGGAGAGACCATCGCTGCGCGCGAGATCGCCGAGTTCTATCACCTGTCCTTGCCCGCGGTGACGAAGGTGCTGAAGACGCTGAACACGGGCGGCGTGATCAGCTCGCATCGCGGCGTCGACGGAGGCTACTCCTTCGACGGCGACATGGAATCCATCACCCTCGGCCAGCTCATCGAGATCTTCGAGGGACCGTGGGATCTAACGGAGTGCGAGACCCTCGACCACGACGGCAACGCGACCTGCGCCATCCGCGTCGCGTGCCCCTCGCGGCGATTCATGTTCGGCATCAACCGCGCGGTCAAGGGAGCGTTCGAGCAGGTCACGCTCGCCGATCTCGTGCGCGGCGGCATGCCCATCCCCGTGATCGACAAGACCCAACTGGCGGCCAGAGAGGCAGCTTCATGAGCAACTTAGAAATCCAGGAAATCGCAGCACAGGAATACAAATACGGCTTCGTCACGGACATCGAAGCCGATACCGCGCCTCCCGGTTTGAGCGAGGACATCATCCGCTTCATCTCGGCGAAGAAAGAAGAGCCGGAGTGGATGCTCGAGTGGCGGCTGAAGGCGTTTCGCCACTGGCAGACGATGACCGAGCCGACGTGGGCAAATGTCCACTATCCGCCCATCGACTACCAGGCCATCAGCTACTACTCCGCGCCGAAACAGAAGAAGAAACTCAACTCGCTCGACGAAGTCGATCCGGAGTTGCGCGAGACGTTCAACAAGCTCGGCATCTCGCTCGACGAGCAGAAGCGCCTCAGCGGCGTCGCCGTCGACGCGGTATTCGACTCCGTCTCCGTCGCGACGACGTTCCGCGGCGAGCTCGCGAAGCTCGGCATCATCTTCTGTTCATTCTCCGAAGCCGTGCGCGAGCATCCCGACCTCGTCCGCAAGTACCTCGGCTCGGTCGTGCCGTACACCGACAACTACTTCGCGACGCTCAACAGCGCGGTCTTCAGCGACGGCTCGTTCTGCTACATCCCGAAGGGCGTACGCTGTCCGATGGAGCTGTCGACGTACTTCCGCATCAACACCGCGAACACCGGCCAGTTCGAGCGGACGCTCATCGTCGCGGACGAAGGTTCGTACGTGAGCTACCTCGAGGGCTGTACCGCGCCGATGCGCGATGAGAATCAGCTCCACGCCGCGGTCGTCGAGCTCGTCGCGCTCGATGGCGCGACGATCAAGTACTCGACGGTGCAGAACTGGTATCCCGGCGACAAGAACGGCAAGGGCGGCATCTACAACTTCGTGACGAAGCGCGGCAAAGCGTTCAATCGTTCGAAGATCTCGTGGACGCAGGTCGAGACCGGCTCCGCGATCACGTGGAAGTATCCGAGCTGCATCCTCCAGGGCGACGACTCGGTCGGTGAGTTCTATTCGGTCGCGCTGACGAACAACTATCAGCAGGCCGACACCGGCACGAAGATGATTCACATCGGCAAGAACACGCGCTCGACGATCGTGTCGAAAGGCATCTCGGCGGGACGCGGACAGCAGACGTATCGCGGCGAAGTGAAGATCATGAAGAACGCCGAGAACGCCCGCAATTACTCACAGTGCGACTCGCTCCTCCTCGGCGACAAATGCGGTGCGCACACGTTCCCCTACATCGAAGTGCGCAACTCGACGGCGACGATGGAGCACGAGGCGTCGACGTCGAAGATCGGCGAAGACCAGCTCTTCTACTGCCAGCAGCGCGGCATCAGCGCCGAAGACGCGGTCTCGATGATCGTGAACGGCTTCTGCCGCGAAGTGTTCCGCGAGCTGCCGATGGAGTTCGCGGTCGAAGCGCAGAAGCTGCTCGGAGTGAGTCTCGAAGGAAGTGTGGGATAGCGTGTCATTCCGTGCCGCGCAGACGGCACGGAATCCCCCTGAAGAAGGGGATTCCGCGCAGAAGCGCGGGATGACACTCGAGGTTGGTAAAGAAAAATGCTCGAAATCAAAAACCTCTTCGCCGGAATCGACGGCAAGGAAATTCTCAAAGGCCTGGACCTGAAGATCAATCCGGGTGAAGTGCACGCGATCATGGGGCCGAACGGCTCCGGAAAATCGACGCTCGCGAATGTGCTCGCGGGACGTCCGCACTACGAAGTCACGTCGGGAACGGTGTCGTTCGAGGGGAAGGATCTGCTCGAGCTGCCGGCCGAGGAGCGGGCTCGCGAGGGAGTGTTCCTGGCGATGCAGTATCCGGTCGAGATCCCGGGCGTGAACAACATCTACTTCCTCAAGGCCGCGCTGAATGCGAAGCGCAAGCATCACGGCCAGGAAGAGCTGGACGCCATGGAGTTCCTGCAGCTCGCGCGCGAGAAGATGAAGGTCGTCGAGCTCGACGAAGCGTTCATGAATCGCGGCGTGAATGAAGGCTTCTCCGGCGGCGAGAAGAAGCGCAACGAAATCTTCCAGATGGCCGTGCTCGATCCGAAGCTGGCCATCCTCGACGAGACCGACTCCGGACTCGACATCGACGCGTTGCGCATCGTCGCGACGGGTGTGAACAACCTGCGCAGCGAAGCGCACTCGGTCCTCGTCATCACGCATTACCAGCGCCTCCTTCGCTACCTCGTGCCGGATTACGTGCACGTGCTCGCGAACGGCCGCATCGTGAAGTCGGGCGGCAAAGAGCTCGCGGAAGAGCTCGAGCAGAAGGGCTACGACTGGATCGAAGACGCGCAGGGGGCTGCGTGAGCACCGTCCTGACCGGCCTGCGCGAGCGCGCGGCCGAGACCTTCGCGAAGCTCGGCTGGCCGACGACCCGCACCGAAGCGTGGCGCTACACGAACCTCGCGCCGGTGCAAAAGATCGATTGGAAAATCGATGACGCGCCGAAGGCGATCGACAGTGCAGCGTCGATGTCCGGACGCGCCGCGGCGGAGTTCGTGTTCGTCAACGGCTCGCTCGTCAGCGCGCCCGAAGAACTGCCGGCCGGCGTGACGCGCTACGACTCGCGCGACGAGAACACGATCGCCGACTGGGAGCGCAACGCGATGGTCGCGCTCAACACCGTGAACATGCAGGACGGCGCGCTGCTCGAAGTCGCAGCGGGCAAAGTCGTCGACGGATTCATTCATCTCCTGTTTGTCGGCGAAGGCGACGGCGTCTGGTCGCATCCGCGCAACGTGATCGTGGTCGGCAGCAACGCGCAGGTCGCGATCGTCGAGACGTACGTCGGCTCCGGCCGCTACTTCACGAACGCCGTGACGGAGATCGTCGCGGGTGAGTCGGCCGTCGTCGATCACTATCGCGT
>DASVNL010000185.1:0-2278 GCA_036383875.1 Thermoanaerobaculia bacterium | reverse complement strand
GTCTCGTCTTTGCGCGAGCGCATCTTGGCCGGCTCGGCTTCGCCGCGGATGTAGCCGTACTTGCGGGCGTACTCGAGCAGCGTGCGCTCGAGCATCTTGCGGCCGCGATACAGACGCGACATTACGGTTCCGACCGGGCAGTCGAGGATCTCGGCGATCTCTTTGTACGAGAAGCCTTCGATGTCCGCGAGGAGCACGACCATCTTGTAGTCGTGCGGCAGCGAATCCAGGGCGCGCTTGACGTCCGCGTCCATCATGTCCTGGAAGATCTCGCTCTCCGGGTCACGGATGAGGTCCGGGGCGTTCTTCTGAATCACACGCTCGTACGACTCTTCGATCTCCGAGAAGTCGATCTTGTGCGGCGTGAGCTTCTTCTTCCGGTAGTTGTTGATGAACGTGTTCTTCATGATCTTGAAGAGCCACGCCTTGAAATTCGTACCTTCCTCGAATTTGTCGTAGTACTTGTACGCTTTGAGATACGTCTCCTGGACGAGGTCTTCCGCATCCTCGGAGTTGCGCGTCATGCGATACGCAGTGTTGTAGAGGGAGTCGACGTACGGCATCGCTGCCGTCTCGAAATCCCATCCCTGTTCGTGAGTTGTGACTTCCGCGCTCTTCATGATCTCTCCCGTACTCAGGCCAAAACTTCAACTTGCATGCCCGACGCATCATTAGATGCAGAGGCAAATAAATTAGTTACGCTCGGACTGGACACCTGCACCCAAGTTGTTCCAGCAAGGCGGTTTACGTGAGAAGGGCCGCGGCTTCGGGTTTCGATGCGCTCGGTGACGTCCGTCCGCGTCCGTCATGCAAGCCGGACACGTGCGTCCTCGAAAGCGGCTCTTCTCAAAGAATTTCTACGGTCAACTGAGGGAACTGCTGGCGGGATCGGCTGTAAACGAACAGTGAACGACCCGTATTCCCAACCGGCGAATGATACAGACGGTGGAGAAAAATTTCAACTCCCTGGAAATAACACCCGTCTTTTCTGACCACGTTTTCAGGAAAACGCGTCAGTCGGAGTATCGGCGGACCAGCTCTTCGTACGCGCGCGTGATCTCGATGAATCGAGACGCCGCGTCGGTCTGCGCCTCCGTGGGCGCGCCATGATACCGGTCCGGATGATGTTGCGCAGCAAGTTTCCGATACGCCGCGCTCAACTCCTGCCGTGACGGACTCCCGCTGATCCCCAGAATCCGCAGCAGCTCCTCGCGATCCTGCTTCGATCGCTCGAACAGCGGCGCGCCGCCACCCGCACGATCAGCCTCGCGCGGACGCGCCGACTTCGCGTGGTCGATGTAGTCGAAGCCATACCGCGCGCGAAGTTTCGCGAGCGCGTCGGTATGAAATCCAAGGCCGAAGCTCAGGTCGAGGAGCGCGGCGTACTGCCGCAGCGGAATCGGACTGTGCGATGCGACGAGTTGCACCGCGGTCTCGAGCAGATCGTGACGCTGCTTGTCGTTGCTGCCCCGCGCGAAACTCTCCGCCCAGCTCGCGACGTCGATCCCACGCGTGACGGGCGCCGCAATCCCACTCCCCCGCCGGACTTGCCGCAGCGCCTCGTCGGGAGACATGCCGCCCGACGTGAGCACATGAAACAGGAGCGATGCCGCGACAGTGTCGCGCTGCGGGACTTTGTTCTCGCGCGCCTCACTCTCGCGACGCGCGATCGCCGTCGCGGTCATGACGAAGAACGCCAGTCCGCCGCCGGCAACGAGCATGAACGCGATGTAGATGAGCCCCACGTCGAGATCCGATTTCTCAGGCGGCGACGGCGAGCAGTGCGTCGATCACATCGATCTTCGTCTGCAACTCAGCCTCGGACAACACCGGCGTCGAACCATCGACGTCGATCTCGTCGTCCACGCTGATCCAGCTTCTGCAGCCCGCGTACTCCTCGCGAAATCGCACCTGCGCGGGACGCGCCAGCGCCCACGTGCGCACCGCGATGACGTACAGCGCCTGGTCCGGACGAAAGCGAAACCGCGCCTCGAGTGTCTCCTCGGGCAACACGACGTGCGACGCGAGACGCTGCAACGCTGCGTGTTCACGCACGCTCCACGTCTTCACGACCTCGCACCAGTGCGTCACATCGACAACCGCCCGCGCCTCGGACTCGCCCTGATGAAAGTACGTCGGGTAGAGATAGAAGCGATCCGCCTCGACGCCAAACGTCGGATCTGCGATGCCGCCTTTGCGAATCAGCACGATCTGCGTGCCGTGCGCGAGCGCCGCCACGACGTTCGACCATTCCTTGAGAGCAGTGTGATGAGGGAGT
>DASVNL010000184.1:0-3680 GCA_036383875.1 Thermoanaerobaculia bacterium | reverse complement strand
CAGGTGGTTGTAGGAGCCGAGGCGGATGCTGCGTCGCTTTTTGCGCGAGATTTGCTGACCCCAGCGCACCGGCAGTGGCGGATATTTGAAGAAGTAGGTGCGATGCACCTCCGCCGCCAAGGATTCGAGGGGGTGATGGATCGCCTCTTCGATCGGGAACAGGGTGTCGGCTTTTTTGACCGGCATCTCTGAAGGGCATTGTACACGGCGGGCTAAGAGCCCGCCGCCCCACTTACCCCTTGAACTTGTCCATCACCTGCGAGACGTTCGCCATCGCGGCGGCGGATACCAGCGAGCTGCCGGCGGCGATGACTTCGTCGCTCTTTTTCAACCCGAGCCAGATGCCGACGCCGAGGCCGAGGGCTACGGCGGCGACAGGGAAGGCGCGAATCTGATCGCGCCAGGCCTCGGGGAGGAGATTCTCGAGCTCGTCGAACAGTGCTTCCGGACCTTCCTCGACCATCTTTGCTCCTAAAGCCGCGGCGTTGTCGCGAATCGCGCCTTCGTCGAAGTCGAGACCCGCCGCGGAACGCTCGTGATCGTCAGTGGAACGTGTTGCCATCTCGCTTACTCCTCGTCGTCGCGGCGGAGCAGAAGACCGATGAGAAACCCGACGCCGACCGAGATCAGCAGGGCTTTTCCGGGATTCGACCGCACGTAGGTGCGGACCTGATCGGTGATCGCGCCGAAGTCGACGTCCTCCACCTTCTCGCGCATCGCGTTGTATCCGTCGCGGACTTTGCCCGAGGCCGATGAATATTGATCGCTGACGAAGTCGCGCGCGCGACCGAAGCGGCCCGCGCTCTCGTCGGAGCCTTCGTTTGCCGCATTGGGATTGGTGCTTTCGTCCATCGTTTCCTCCTGTTGCGCGCTGACGATATCACCAGCGCTTCGGGTCAGTGCAGCGTACATGCCCGGCCATTGTTGTCGGCGCGAGTTGGCGGTTGTCGGTTGGCGGTTGTCGGTGGACCACCACCCGGCCACGAGTTGCAATTGGAGCGGAGCCGTGGCGGTGCGGTGGTCCACCGCCAACTGCCAACCGCCAACTGCCAACTGCCAACCGCCAACCACCCTACAATCCCCGCGTGCACATCTCATTGCGCCACGTCTCCCACGATTATGGCGCGAGTGACGAGTCCGCGCCGGTGCACGTGCTCGACGATGTTTCGCTCGACATCCAGTCCGGCGACTTCGCGGTATTGATGGGCGCGTCGGGCAGCGGCAAGTCGACGCTGCTCAATCTCATCGGCGCCGTCGATCAGCCGACCAGCGGCAAAGTCTTCCTCGGCGACGTCGAAACGTCCGCGCTACACGAATCGCAGCTCACACAGCTGCGACGCACCAGCATCGGCTTCATCTTCCAGTTCTTTCATCTCATCCCGACGCTCAACGTCATCGAGAACGTCTCGTTCCCGCTCTCGCTCGCGAAGCGGCCGAAGAGCGAGATCGCCGATCGCGCGATGGAAGTGTTGCGCGGCGTCGGACTCGACAAGCGCGCGAAGCACTTTCCGAATGAATTGTCGGGCGGCGAGATGCAACGCGTCGCCATCGGCCGCGCGATCATTCATCGGCCGCCGTTGATCCTCGCGGACGAACCGACCGGCAACCTCGATTCGAAGAACGGCCTGATGATTCTCGAGCTCATGCGCGACCTGCATCAGTCGCTGCGTCCGACGATCGTCATGGCCACGCACAGCGACGCGGCGGCGGCGTACGGCGATTACGTCGTGCGACTGCGCGACGGGCGGATCGAGGGCTGAGTGGCGATCCTGCGCGCACTGGTGCTGCGTCCGATCGTGCGCGAGAAAATCCGCACGTTCCTGACCATCGTTGGCATCGCCGTCGGCGTCGCGGTGGTCGTTGCGATTCAGCTTGCGAATCAGAGCGCGTTGCGCGCGTTTCGCGAATCGGTCGACGCCATCGCCGGCCGTGCGAATTATCAAATCGTCAATGACCTCGGCCCGCTCGACGAGCGCGTGCTGTTGTCATTGCGACCACTGTGGAATGACGGCGTGCGCTTCGCGCCGGTCATCGACATCGAAGGGGTCGTCGAAGGTCGCGACAAAGCGCAGACGCCGATCCGTATCCTCGCCGTCGACCTGCTCAGCGACCTGCATTTCCGCGACTACAAATACGCGCGCATCGAGACCGGCCCGAAACACGAAGCCCTCGGCGATTTCCTGCGTCTGTTCGAGCGCGACTCGTTGATCCTCCCGGCGCCGTATGCGCGCGAACACGGACTCACGATCGGCTCGCGCGTCACGATCAATCTTCTCGGGCGCCGCAGCACGCTCGTCGTGCGCGGCCTGCTCGAGTCGGAAGGTCCGGCGACGGCGTTCAACGGCAACATCGCGGTGTGCGACATCGCGACGGCGCAGCGCGCGTTCGGCATGCGCGGACAACTCTCGCGCGTCGACATGCTCGTGCCCGAGGAGCGTTTGCTCGCGAAGCTCAAACTCCCCGCGGGCACGCGCATCGAGCGGCCCACGCGACGCAACGAACGCGTCGAGCGGATGCTGCGCGCGTTTCGCGTGAACCTCTTCGCGCTCGCCGGCGTGGCGCTGCTCGTCGGGATGTTCCTCGTCTACAACACCGTGCTGATCTCGATCCTGCGCCGCCGCCGCGAAGTCGGCGTGCTGAAGACGCTCGGCGCGTCGCCGCGGCAAGTCTTCTTCGCGTTTCTCTTCGAAGGCTTGTTGTTCGGCGTCATCGGCTCGCTCCTCGGCATCCTCCTCGGCGATCTGATGGCCAAAGGCATCCTGCGCACCGTGGGCGCGACCATCAACACGCTCTACGTTTCAACGCAGCCCCAGGCCGTCGAGCTCACGCCCGCCGTGATCGCGCTCGGCATCGCAGTCGGAACGTTGCTGTCGTTGCTGTCTGCGCTGCAGCCCGCGCTCGAAGCGTCGCGCGTGCGTCCGAGCGCGATGATCCGTCCGGGATTACAGCAGCGCGTGAAACAGGGACGCACGCTCGGCGTGCTTGCGGTGTTGTGCTTCATCGCTGCGGCCGCGATCTCGCGATTGCCACCCGTCGGCGGAATCGCCGTCGCCGGATACGTCGCCGTGTTGTGCGTCGTCGCGGGATTCTCGCTGCTCGCGCCGGCGATCGTGCGTGCGACGTCGCGCATCTTCGCGCCGCTCTTCGAGCGCGTGTTCGGCATCGTTGGACGACTCGCCGCAGCGTCGCTGCCCGCGTCGCTGCGACGCACATCGATCGCGAGCGCCGCGCTGTCGCTCGCGACGGGCATGATGATCGCGGTCGCGCTGATGGTCGGCAGTTTTCGCGAGACCGTGCGCATCTGGGTCGATCAGACCGTGAGCAGCGATCTCTGGCTGCGGCCGTCGAAGGGATTCTCGAACGGACAGATTGCGCTGTTCCCGCCGAACGTCGCGGATGAAGTGATCAAGCTGCCGTTCATCGAAGCGGTCGATCGCATTCGCGGTCGCGACGTGTTGTATGGCGAGACGATCATCGCGGTCGGCAGTGGCGACTTCTCGATCGCGTCGAAGTACGGCGATCTGCCGATGATCGCGCCGCGCTCCGCGCGCAAAGCGCTCGAGCATGCGGTGCGCGACAACGGCGTGTTCGTCTCCGAGAGTTTCGCGCTCAAGTTCGAGAAGAGCGTTGGCGACGTCGTCGAGCTGGCGAATCATCGCTTTCCGATCGTCGGCGTGTAT
>DASVNL010000183.1:0-2326 GCA_036383875.1 Thermoanaerobaculia bacterium | reverse complement strand
TCCTTCGTCGATCGAATTGACTGTGAAGGAGTTAGCGGTCGGGATGTTGTACTTCCGCATGAACTCTTTGGAGAAGACCTTCGAGCCTTCGAGCTCCGCGGCGAGGCGGGTCGGGCCGAAGATCGCGAGTCCGCGTTTCTGGAACTCGTCGACGATGCCGAGGGTGAGGGGAAGCTCGGGACCGACGATCGTCAGATCCATCTTCAGCTTCTCGGCGAAATCCGCGAGCTCGATGATGTCCGCGACGCCGATCTGCACGCAGTCCGCGACTTGCGCGATCCCGGCGTTTCCCGGCGCGGCGTAAATCTCGCGGACTAAGGCGGATTGCTTGAGCTTCCAGCAGAGGGCATGCTCGCGCGCACCCTGACCGACGACGAGGACTCGCATTCAGGAGGGGATTGTAACTGGTTGATGGTTGATGGTTGATGGTTGATGCGAGGCTGCGGCCCAGCCACGGGTCAACGCGGGAGGGTGGTGGTCCCCCGACAACCGCCAACCGCCAACCGACAACCCGGGAAGTGCCCTGCCCGCCTAGACGTTCCGCCAATCGCGCCCGTACTACTGGGCAATGTCCGCGGAACTCCGTCTGATGATTTCGACGACACCCATGGTCGAGCCCGACGATCGCCAGCTCGTGCAGACGATCCGTGGGGGCGATACGGACGCCTTCGAAACGCTCGTCCGCCGGAAGACCTCCAAGGTCTACGCCCTCTGCTACCGGATCATCGGCAACGCCGAAGACGCTAAAGACATCTCCCAGCTCGTCTTCCTCAAGCTCTGGGAGAACCTCGAGAAGTATGATCCGCAGTTCGCGTTCGACACTTGGCTGTATCGCATGGTGACGAACGTGGCCATCGACTTCATGCGCAACAAGCAGTCGCGCGAGAACGCCGTGAACTCGAACCTCCGCCTCGTGAAAACGTCCGCGGATGCCGAACAGGGCGTGGTCGTGCAGCGCAAGGAAGTCGAGACCGTGTTCAACGAGATCTCGAACGTGTTGTCGCCGAAGCAGAAGACGATCTTCGTCATGAATCAGATGGAAGACCTGCCGTC
The DNA here is from genome assembly GCA_036383875.1 of Thermoanaerobaculia bacterium. Taxonomy (GTDB): domain Bacteria; phylum Acidobacteriota; class Thermoanaerobaculia; order Gp7-AA8; family Gp7-AA8; genus QHVT01. Next base: position 1,273 of record DASVNL010000183.1, on the reverse strand, counting down.
CGCCGAGATCGCGAAGATCCTCGGCTGCCGCGAGTCGACGGTTCGCAATCATCTGTTCAACGCGCGCAAGCTCATGCAGGCGCAGCTCGCGAAGCGCTATCCCGAATACGCGCAGCTCTGGAGGGAAAAATGATTTCGTGTGATTCCTTCCGCAAGCGCTTCACCGCGAACAGCGACGACGCCGCAGTGCTCGAGCATCTCCGCGCGTGCGACCGCTGCCTCGACCACGCCGTCTCCATCGATCCCGACGTCCTGTTCCGCTCCCTCGGCGGCGACGATCTGCTGCCTCCGGGCGGCCTCGATGCGTTCGTCGGCGAAGTGATGCAGCAGGTGCGCGTTCATGAGACCGAGGCGAAGCTCGAGTCGCGGAACGTCGTGAGCTGGTCGCGGAGACTCGCCGTCGCGGCGACGCTCGTCGCCGGCATCAGCGGCGCGATGCTCTTCACGCGCGGCACCGCATCTGCACCCGAAACGTCCAACCCCGTGGCTCAGGCGCGCGTCATCGCGCCCGTGACCGCGCAGAAACTCACGACGAAACCGGTCGTCGAGTCGTATGAGTCAGAGAACGCAACCATCGTCGAGGTTCCGAACGAATCTTCTGACGACATTCAGATCGTCATGATCTTCGACGAGAATCTCCCGGCGGATTTATGAAGCAGCGATTTGTACTGATGTTGATGTGCCTCCTCCTGGTGTCGGCGAACGTGTTCGCCGATGCGGCAGCCGAGGTGGGCAAGAGCCTGTCCGTGCGGACGTTTCAGTTCAAGCACAAGCAGGCGGACAAAGCGGCGAACGCGATCAAGCCGTTCATGAGCGCGAATGGATCGATGTCGATTCAGCCCGGCGCGAACGCGCTGGTCGTCACGGATGATCCGGAGAATCTGAAGAAGATCGCGGCGGTGATCGCGCAGTTCGACACGCCTCCGCAGATGTTTCAGTTGTCGATCCGGCTCGTGGCCGCGGAGCGTGTCGCGGCGGACAAAGCGCGCGTCGACCGCAAGCTCGAAGACGTAGCACCCAAACTGGCCCTGCTTCGCTACAACTGGCTCGAGAACGTCGGCGGCGCCGAGGTGATGGGCAAGGAAGGCGATCCGGGCGTCGTGGACCTCGGCACGTATCGCGCGAACTTCTCGTTCGGCGAATACGACCCAGGCAGCGACTCGATCAAGCTCAGCGACTTTCGTCTGGCGCGCCTCGACGGCGATCAGCTCGCGCCCATGATGAAGACGACGCTGAATCTCAAACTCGGACAGACGGTCATCCTCGGCGCGAC
>DASVNL010000182.1:0-4975 GCA_036383875.1 Thermoanaerobaculia bacterium | reverse complement strand
TCGAACAACTCGCGGCGATGCGAGTCGCGCGCGGACGCGGCGCGTGGTGGCCACGCACGGTCGGCGGGACGTCGCAGGACATGATGGCCGGCTGGTGCAACGGCGCCGCGGGTCACGTGTTCACATTCACCGCCGCGTTCGATCTCATGCGCGACGCGCGCTGGCTCGACGTCGCGCGCGAGGCCGCGTGGAACGCGTGGTCCGAGCCGCTGCACACGGCTGATCTCTGCTGCGGCTCCGCCGGACGCGCATATGCGCTGCTGAACTTCTATCGACACACGGGCGAGCACGAATGGTTGTCGCGGGCGCGGCAACTCGCGATTCACGCGACGACGCACGCGAAGGAGACTTCGTCGCGCGCGCATTCATTGTGGAAGGGAGAGCTCGGCGTCGCGGTGCTGCTCGCCGAGTTAGCGGCACCCGAGGAGTCTCGGATGCCGCTGTTCGAGGCGTGAGCCGGTGGAGCGGTGGGCTCTCAGCCCACCGGAAAAAGAAACGGCGGGCTAAGAGCCCGCCGCTCCACACGAGGCGTGATTGATTAAGCGGTGACGACTGCGTCGACACCGGCAGCGGCGCGCAGCGCCTCCGCCTTGTCGGTCGCTTCCCAGGTGAACTCGGGCTCGGTGCGGCCGAAGTGGCCGTACGCCGCGGTCTTCTTGAACACCGGACGGCGCAACTGCAGCGACTCGATGATGCCGCGCGGAGTCATCTGGAAGTGCTCGCGCACGAGGTCGACGATGCGGTTCTGCTCGACCTTGCCGGTTCCGAACATGTCGACGTAGATCGACACCGGATCCGCAACGCCGATCGCGTAGGCGAGCTGCACTTCGCACTCGTCCGCGATCCCGGCCGCAACGATGTTCTTCGCGATGTAGCGGGCCATGTAGCACGCCGAGCGATCGACCTTTGTGGGGTCCTTGCCCGAGAACGCGCCGCCGCCGTGACGTCCGCGGCCACCGTACGTGTCGACGATGATCTTGCGGCCCGTGAGGCCGGTGTCGCCCTGCGGTCCGCCGATGACGAACTTGCCGGTCGGGTTGATGTGGTACTTCGTGTCTTTGTCGAGCAGTTCCGCGGGGACGACGTCGCGGATGACTTTCTCGATGATCGCGTCGCTGAGATCGCGATGGCTGACGCTCGGCGAGTGCTGCGTCGAAATGACGATCGCCTCCGCGCGCACCGGCTTCTTGCCGTCGTACTCGATCGTGACCTGCGACTTGCCGTCCGGACGGAGGAAGTCGAGCTCGTTCGACTTGCGCACTTCAGTCAGGCGGCGCACGAGCTTGTGCGCGAGCATGATCGGCAGCGGCATCAGCTCCGGCGTCTCACGCACGGCGAATCCGAACATCAGACCCTGGTCGCCGGCGCCGCCGGTGTCCACGCCCTGCGCGATGTCGGGCGACTGCGGGTCGATCGACGAGATGACCGCACAGGTCTCGCTGTCGAAGCCGTACTTCGCGCGCGTGTATCCGATCTCGCGGATCGTGCCGCGGACGATCGACGGGAAGTCGACGTACGTCTTGGTGGTGATCTCACCGGAGATCATTGCCAGGCCGGTCGTGACGAGCGTTTCGCACGCCACGCGGCCCGTCGGATCCTCGGCCAGAACGGCGTCGAGAATCGCATCGGAAATCTGGTCCGCGATCTTGTCGGGATGGCCTTCGGTCACAGACTCCGACGTAAAAAGGGTCCTGTAATTCGCCATGATGAAAGTGCTCCTTGAGGACTGCTCGAAGAATCGGGAAATCCTAGCACGGCCGCGCGTCCGGCGCGACCGTTGCACAGTCCGCCTGCGATGCTCAAGACCCGTAATATCGGCGCGTATCGCGATCTCCTTCTCCTCTTCACTCGCTACGGCCGCAAAGACTTTCGCCTTTCCGTATCGCCCGAAGATTTCCTGACGCCCGAAGCCGAGGCGACGGAGATCGAGCCCGATGTGCAGGCGCGCGCTGACGCGTTTGCGAATGCGTTGAAGGGCATGGGCCCCGCGTATGTGAAATTCGGGCAGCTCCTGTCGACGCGTCCGGACGTCGTCCCGCACGAGTACATCCTCGCGCTCGAATCGCTGCAGGACGACCTTGCACCGTTCTCGTTCGCGGACGTCGAACGCATCGTCGAAGAAGAGCTCGGCGGCCGCATTTCGAAAATCTTCGAATCCTTCGAATCGACTCCCCTCGCCGCCGCTTCGCTCGGCCAGGTGCATCGCGCGGTTCTGCGCGACGGTCGCGAGGTCGTCGTCAAAGTGCAGCGCCCGAACGTGCGCGAACAGGTGCGCGCCGATCTCGAGATCTTCACCGAGATCGCGACCGAGCTCGAAAAACACACGGACATCGGCCGCAAGATGAACATCGTCGGCGCGATCGAACAGGCGCGCGTCGTGATGTTCAGCGAGCTGAATTACCTGCAGGAGGCGCGCAACACCGAAACGCTCCGCGCGAACCTCGCAGCCTTCCCCGAGATCTACATCCCGACCGTGCTGCATGACCTCAGCTCGGCGCGCGTGCTGACGACGGAGCTCGTCAAAGGCAAGAAGGTCTCGAAGCTCACGCCGCTCTCATTGATCGATCGCGATTACGCACAGCTCGCGTCCGTGCTGACGCGTGCGTATCTCAAGCAGATCTGCGTCGACGGGATCTGGCACAGCGATCCGCATCCGGGAAACATCTTCGTGCGCGAGACCGACGAGGGACAGCCGCAACTCGTGCTCCTCGACTTCGGCATGGTCGCGCGCATCAGCCAGGAGTTTCAGGACGAAGTCATCAAGCTGCTGCTCGCGATCTCATCGAATCGCGGCAGCGAAGTCGCGGATGCGTGCGTCCGCATGTGCGAAGTGCTGGAGCGCTTCGACGCGCCGAAGTTCGTGCGCGAGATCTCGACGCTCGTCGCCGCGGTGCACGACGCGAACGCTCGCGACATCAACACCGGCCAGTTGATCTTCACGGTCATCAGCGTCGCGAACAGCAACGAGCTGCGCGCGCCCGCGGAGCTGACGATGCTCGGTAAGACGCTGCTGCATCTCGACTCGATCACGAAGAAGCTCGATCCGGAGTACGACCCGCAGAAGGTCATTCGCGACTACGCAGAGCAGTTGATGACGCAGAAGCTCGCGCAGAAGTTCAACCCGCGAAACTTCTATCCCGCCCTGCTCGATCTCAATCAGCTCATGCTCGACTTGCCGCATCGTGCACGCGAGATCGTCGATCTCACCGCGGCGGGCAAACTCGCGTTCGGCATCAAGATCTCGCAGGCCGAGGAGTTTTTGTCTGGGATGCACAAGATCGCGAATCGCATCACGGTCGGCGTGGTGATCGCGGCGTTGCTCGTGTCGTCGTCGATGATGATGCGCGTCCCGACGAGCTTCATCATCTTCGGGTATCCCGGCCTCGCGGTGCTCGGCTATCTGCTCGCGAGCGCCGCGGCGTTCTACCTGATCGTCTCGACCTTCTCCCACGACCGCAAGGACCAGGAGAAGGCCAAGATCAAATCGAAGTAGCGCTACATCTCGAGGTCGTTGAGGCCGCCCTCGCTCCCCTTCAATCGCGCCATCTCCGGATTGCTGTCGAAGATGTGCACCTCGGTGCCGACCTGCACTTCTTTCCAGAGCAGAGCGAGCATGTCGTTCGGCACGCGAATGCAGCCGTGCGACACGCGACGTCCGATCGACTTCGGATCGTTCGTGCCGTGAATCATGACGCGCTCGCCGAGGTCGAGGGCGTACTTGCCCATCGTGCCGCGTTCTTCGCGGAGCGGTGAGTCGGCGGGTGGAATCGTCTTCCCTTCTTCGACGAACGCCCAGTCCGGCTTGCGCCACACCGGGTCTTTGATCTTGCGCAGCACTTCGTGTTTGCCGCGCGGCGTGCGGAACCACCACACGCGACGGCCTTTGCGCAGGATCTTGTCGGAGCCCGTCGCGACTTTCGCCTTGCGCACGAGCTCGCCGTCATTGAAGAGATAGATCTGGTTGGTGGAGACGTCGATCGTGATCACTTTGCCGTCGCGCGCCGCATCTTGCGGCAACCCTTCGACGTCCTGAGCGATCACTGGAATCGCGGCGAAGCAGGTCGCCGCGACGAGAAAAGTTCTGAGGTTCAAACTGGCCGCCCTCCCATTTGCATTTGCTGCAAATAACCAGTGCGAGGCGCGGGCCAGTTTTTACGGTTTCAGTTGCGCGAGCAGCGCGGCGAATTTCGCCTCGCCGCGGACGTTCGCGTAGTCCTCATCGGCCTCCAGATGCTTCGCGTCTTTGAAGCCGTGCGCGATCGCTTTTTCGAGCGCGTCGAGGGCGTGGCGTTTGTCGCGACGGCGGGCGTGCGCGGCACCGAGGTTGTACCAGAGCGTCCAGCGGTCCTCGTGGATCTGGAGGGCGGCTTCGAGCGAGATGGCTGCCTCGTCGTACTTCTTCGATTCGAAGAGTTGCGTCGGGAGGTAGTGGCCGAGTTGCGTGTACGACGCCTCGAGCAGACGGCGCGCGGTCTGCCCTTCCGCGCCGGATTTCTTCGCGCGCCGTTTCAATTCCGCGAACCGGAATCCCTCGGCGACCCGATCCTCGTGGATGAAGATCGACGCGCGCGGATGGACTTCGCTCAAGTACTGACGCTCGAACGCGTCCCATTGCAGTTCTTCGCGCTCCGCGCGTTGAATCGCGCGATCGGCTTCGAGCCGCTCGATCGTCGCGAGCACCGGCTCGATGGGACGCAAGCCGTCGAACGTCCGCGCGATCGCGCGATAGCGTCGCAATGCAGCGAGTCCGTTGGTTGCTTCGAGTGCCGGCGCAGTCGCGAGGTCTTTGTCGAACAGACGCGCGATCAGCGACGCATCGCGTGGACGCCGCTCCTGCTTCATCGCAACGAGCTCGAACCAGCCGAGGGCGTCGTGTGCGAGCTCGGAGGGCAGCCAGCGATGCCCGCCGTCGAATTCTTCGAAGCGATGCGGGATCTTCGCGCCGCGGTCGAGGATCGTTTCGATCTCGCGCATT
>DASVNL010000181.1:0-11709 GCA_036383875.1 Thermoanaerobaculia bacterium | reverse complement strand
GCCCCTGGTGCAATAGCAATTCGGAGGGCGGCAAGCCGCCTGCTTTCTATCGCGCGCCGCTGATCGCGGCGCGCACGACGCAACCGCCTCGCCGCTCGTCTTCGGCACGTAGGCCGGGGCGCTGCAGGTTAGCGGCTGAGCCGTTCGGCTGCACGGCCGCGCTACACGTGCCTCGCAGTACTTCTCGTGTTGTCTTGCCGACGCCCGAGCGCGCTGAAGCGCGCGTAGCCTTGCAACGCGCGGCCGTGTCAGACCGCAACACTGTCTTAGCCGGCACCACGGGCGAGGAGGTTTCAACTCACGATAAGAGCGGTAGGGGCACACCATCATCACGCGGTTAGGCCGCGATGCCCTTACACTTTCAACCGCTTTGGCGTCGTTGTCGATGAGCTTCAAAATCAACCACACGTGCCGTGGACTCGACGATGCGCATCGAGACCACAAAGTCATCAAAGCTCGGATCGCCGATTCCATCGCTGCATTTGAGGACGATCACGTCGCCATTAACGGTCACAACCATCCCGGCGTTGCCCATCCACGCGTTCTGAATACCTGCTCTGTCTCGCCACTCGTTCCAGACTTTTATTGTTCCCCCGCCCGCGGGTGGATCGACAATCACGTCGAACACGTGGGGAGCCGTGTCAGTCCAGAAGATCATGTCCTTCACGCGTGAATTACCCACTCTGAGCATCACTTTTTCTGATCGAATTCGAAGAGCTTGGGGCCTAGCGGTTGTCGCGTAATCGAACGAGACGCGCAACGCACTCGTCTCACGAATGGATATCTCATAGATGGCGCGCACTTCGAAGCCGCCGAACCGGATTGGCACTCCGCGAGCTTCTGCGAGCAGTTCACTCAAGTTCTTATTCGGTGCCATTCTTGACGATCGCCCGAGTGTCTCCAGTATTCCTGAGCGGGTCGTGCGCTGCATGATCTCCCGGCCAACGAGGAACGACACTCGTGCCACCTTCCCGCTGCGGCACTGGCTCGTGGCTGAGCTCTTTCGATTCCATCCGACCAGTGAAGAAGTTGTATCTCTGCGGCGCCAAGCCCTTTTGCATTCGCGCGACGTTAGCGGCCCCGTACTCGGTTTCTGCTCCCGGTTTCGCAGCTTCGTTTTTCCAAAAGCGCGCTCGCTGTGTGTTCCAAGATGGTGTCCTTCCAGACCGTGTCAGCTTCAGAATCGGATCACCTACGGTCCAACCACGTCCATCGTCACCGTCGTCTCCTCCACCTGCACCGCCAAGCGCAGGTAACGACGATGGCAGCAACTCCGCCTGCAGATCCAGCGTCCCTGCTTCCATCGTCTCCCATTGCGCACGATACGTCGCATCGGTTCGCAAACGACGGCGATGCTCCATGAAGTCAGTACGCTCCCGCTCTGAGAGTTCATCGATTGTTCTGCCATTAAAGAATCGAACTCCAGCACCTTTCGGTCGTGATGCTTTCGCAAGTTCGACAGCTTCGCGGAACGCCATCCAATCGCCTGGTGCGTAAGTCGGCCGAATCGGAGGCGGCGTGTCTGGAACGAGTTGCGGAGTACCAGGCGTAACACGCTGTCCTGGCCGTGGCGGTCTTTGCGGCGCTCGTGTAGGACGTCGCACCGGCCTCGAAACACCCGCCTCGCCCGTTGGATCGGAACAGTTGACAGGGTCCCCACCGCAATACGCATAGAGATTCGATGAGTCGCGATACCCGAGAGGGTCCGCCGACAGGAACGTCCCCGTCGTTGGTGAGTACCATCTATTACGGACTAGATGGCATACGCGAGCTTCCCCGATCAGCAGCTAACTCGTAGCAGCAGCGTCACTTTTCAGCAGTCGGCGCCAGGCTGCAGCGCACGTTTTTCAAAGAACGATTTGAGTCGGGCCGATGGTAGCAGTTCGCGCCGCGATGAGGGAACGGCAGCGAAAGAGAAGACTCTCTTCCGCGTCTTGTCTCTGAGAACGCGGCGATTCTGTCAAGCGGCAGAACAACTCTCGAGTTCCTGCCGTTATCCTTGTTGCATGGGCAGAACGATCCAAGCCGAGTACATCGCGCGCGAGAACATCCTCAAGCTCGCTGAGCCACTCGCCGGCGTGGCCGATCACGCACGCGTTTCGGTTGAGGTCAAGGATGCGTCCGCGGCCTCCGGCCAGCCGTGGCTGGCCCTGGCCGGGTCACTCACCGAAGAAGAAGGCCGCGATCTCGCGCGCGCCGTTCGAGATGCATTCGGAAGGGACGAGATTGAAGTTTGAGCGCCTCGCTTTCGACACGAACGCCGCGATTGCGCTGCTTCGTCCCGAGCGACTGACTCCTCCGCCGTTCACCGAAGCGCGCGCCCTGGTCATGCCGCTGTTCGTGCTCGCGGAGCTGGAGCTCGGCCGCAGCCGGCAGACCGTAAAGAGTGCAGACGTGCTGAGCAAGCTCGTCGACGTTTGTACGATCCTCATGCCCGACCGAGACACGATCACGCATTACGTCGCAGTGCGCAACGAGATGCTGCAAGGCCACACGCTCCCCTCCTCGGTGGAAGCCCGCGAGGGCCTGCATCACGACATGTGGATCGCCGCACTCTGCATCCAGCATGGCCTGCCGCTGCTCTCGAAGGACCGCGACATGCAGCGAGTGAAGGATCTGAAGCTCGTGCAGTGGTAAGCGATGTCCCGTCATCGCCGTTTGCCGCGAGGATGCGAGCGCGCGTGCGCGGCCGCGAGATCGTCGACATCGAGATGCGTGTAGCACTCGGTCGAGTCGATGCGACTGTGGCCTAACAGTTCCTGCACGTGCCGCAGATCGGCGCCTGCGCGCAGCAGATGCGTCGCGAACGAATGACGGAACGTGTGCGGTGTGACTCGGCGTGTGAGACGCGCGCGCCCTGCTGCGCGATGAACCGCGCACGTGATGCCGCCATCGCCGAGCCGGTCGCCGTGCATACCGACGAAGAGCGAGCGCACCCAAGCATGATTCACAAGCAGCGGCCGCGCGAGGATGAGGTAACGCTCGATTGAGTTGATCGCTGATCGGCCGATCGGCACGAGACGCTGCTTGCCACCCTTGCCGTTTCGCACGAACACCACACCGTCGCTGAGATCGACGTCTTCGACATCGAGCGCGCTCACTTCCGCACAACGAAGGCCCGTCGAGTACATCAACTCAAACAGAGCGTGATCACGCATCCCGATCGTCGTTTCGAGATCGACAGCACCAAGTAGTGCAGCCATCTCGGATTCGCTGATGACGTTCGCCGGCTGCCACTGCTTGCGTGATTCGCGTCGCACGCTGATCGCAGGATCGACGATGAGGAGCCCGCGCTCGACGGCCCATGCAAAGAACCGCCTCACCGCATTGAACCGCTCGCATCGCGAGCTCGGCGCGAGCTTCTTCATGCCTCTACGCGTGCGATGTTCGACGACGCGAAGATGCGCCTGGTACTGCGCGATGTGCTCGCGCGTGACGAAGCGAAGGTCAACGAGATCGTGGTGCGTGGCCCAGGCAACGAAGCATCGGAGGTAGAAGCGTTGCAGCGCGGCCGTCGCCGCATGCACGCTTGTCGCGTACACACGCAGCCACGCTTCGGCCGCTTCGTCGATCGACATCAGCGCTGCTCGCGCGGATGGAAGCGGCGATGCACCGCTTTGAGATCGCCGATCTCGACGTGGGTATAGATCTGCGTCGTTTGCAGCGAAGCGTGGCCGAGGAGCTTCTGAATGTGCCGGATGTCGGCGCCGCCTTTGAGCATGTGCGTCGCGCACGCATGACGCAGCCGGTGCGGGCGGATCGGCTTATCGATCCCCGCGCGTTTGAGATGGCGCCGCACGATCGTGATCACGAGCTTCGCATCGAGCGGTCGGCCGTTCTTCGTCACGAACAAGTTGTGCACGGTGCGATCACATGCGAGTTTCGAACGCGCGCTCACGATGTACTCGCGAACGACCGCGGCGGCCACCGGGCCGAGCGGCACGACGCGATCTTTGTTCCCCTTCCCTCCGCTCACCACGAGCGTTTCGCCTGCAGGATCAAAGTCGGTGAGCTGCAGGGCACGCAACTCGGCATTGCGCATCCCGGTCGCGTAGAAGACCTCGAGGATGGCGCGATCGCGAGCCCCGAGCGGCGTCGACGTCTCGATCGAGTCGAGGAGCCGGATCGCTTCTTTCGGCGTGAGCATCGGTTGCGGCAAGCGGCGGCGCTGTTTCGGATGACGCATCGATGCGGCCGGATCGACGAGCAGCTTTCCCTCTTCTGCGAGATAACGGAAGAACGCTTTGAGTGCGATCACGCGCTGGTTCTGCGTGCTCACCGACAACCGTTCGCCGTTCGCCTTCTCCATCGAGAGCAGCGCCGTCTGATGCGCGGTGAGTGTGTCGATCGTGACTTCACTCAGAGCCTCGATGTCCGTTTCGGATCCGAGCCAGTCGATGAAGTAACGCACGTTCTGCTCGTAACTCACGACCGTGCGCGGCGAGAAGTTCCACGCCTGCATCGCTTCGACGAACCGAGCTAACGTGAGCTTCATTGTTGTGTGTTGTCGTGGAGTCATCGCCGTTCCCCTTGAACCAATGCCTCCGCGTCTCATCCTTCATCGATTGAAGAGAGAGAGGTAAGAGAGCTTTCTTTTCGCTGCGCGTTTCGTTTGTTGCGGTAGTGGTTCTTCCCCCAACACCACCAACTTCATTCGCGCCGCTGCAACTTCTTCTTTTCGCTGCTGCTTACGGCCCAAAAAGTTGGGCACCAACTCTCCCCAACTTCCGCCAACTTTCCGCCATTGGTCGTTCAAGCGATGGCGATCTCGTCTTCCTCCCCGTCCCACAGCAGCTCATAGAGATTGCGTTTGCCGCGGCGGCCGCCGCCCGCGACCGGCGCGATGTACTCGTACTCGATGAGCTGCGCGAGGTACGTGCGGATGTGCCAGAGCGAGAGGCCCGTTGCCGTCTGCAGTTCCTTGCGATCGAACACAGCGTCACGCTTCGCGGCAACGAGATGCGCGATGTCGCGCGCGAGCGATCGCGTCGGCGGCGCCAGCTCGTCGAGGTTGCGGCGCAGAAGACTTGTGGCCAGCGTCTGCGCCAGCTCGACGTCGCTGCGCGTCGCTTCGATGTATTCGACCGTACGATCGCCCACGGCCGCGCGTTTACGCTCGCGCTGCTGCTGATGCAGCAGCGCGATTGCTTTGATGAGAGCGAGGTACTTTTTGTGTTCGCGCCTGAGGATCAGGCGTCCGGTTGGGAACGAGAGGCCGAGCGATTCAGGGATGACGATGCGAAGCGGCTCTAACAACCGCTGCGCGTCACGATGTCTGCGGATGATCGCTTCGCGCTTCTCGCGTGCAATGAGTCCTTCGAGCGTTTCGCTCCAGCGCTGACGTTCGAGGATGCGCCGCGTCTGCTCTTTCGACTCGTCGACCGTGAGCATCACAAAGCGATTGCGCGTCTCGTAGTCGAGGGCTTCGGGATGCGCGGTCGTCAGAAAGATCGACGTCGGTCCGTTGACCCGATAGTCCTCCGCGCGCTGCTTGCCGCTCTGCGGATCGGTCCGCGTTGCCGAGACCGAAAGGTAGCCGCCTGACTGAAGATTGCGCAGCGAGTATGCGGCTTCGGCCGCGCCTTCTTCCTCGTCGATCGCGAGCAGCTTGTGCATCAGAGCGTTTGGCTCCTTGTAGAAGAGCGCCTGTCCGGTGATGCGCGTGTACTTGATCAGATCGTCCGGCGGCACCAGCTCGCATAACCGGTCCTGCATCGTCGACTTGCCCGCGCCGCTGCGCGCGCAGAACAGGACCGACATCGGCTCGGGCAACTTGCGCGAGAGCGTGGCCAGGTAACCGGCCAGCATCGACGATTCCTCGCCCACGCAACCGATCGCCGCAAAGTCTTCGCGCAAGCGCGCGAGAAGGTTCGGATCGCGCAGCATGGCGAGCGCGTCATCGCGATCGTGCGCGGTCATCTTCTCCGGCTCACTCGTTGCTGCCGTCGCGCGCATCGCGAGGCGTTCGCGTTCGAGTGCATCGATGAGGTTCGCAAGCTCGCCGGCGATCGCCGCGTGTGTGTCGTGCTGCAGCTCGAACGTCTGCGCCGTCGCTTCCGTAAAGCCGCGGCGGCCGCGCGCCGAGTAGAGATCGAACGTGTCGACGTAGAAGCGGCCGTTCTGCTCGACGCGCAGAGTGACGCGCATGCGGCCAACACCGCTTTGCGTCAGCCCTCGCACGCGATACGTACGATCGGTGAAGCGCACGACGTGATCCTCGCCGTCGCGTTCAATGCGCATTGCGGGCGGCTCTTCTTTTCGCTGCTTCTCGCTGCCGTGCAGCAACTCGCGCCAGATCGCCGCGAACCGCTCGCGGCCTTCGCGTACCAGAAGGTCATTCGCGTCTTTCGCCGGCAACACGACGTTGCGCACAACGATGCCTTTTGATTCGAGGTTGTGCGCGAGCGCGGCCGCCGCGTTCTGCCCCGGCGCATCACTATCGAGCGCGACGACGACACGACGAATGCGATGCGTTTCGAGTAGCGCATCATGGTCGCTCGTCCAGCCGTTCACGCCGTAGATCGGAACGACGTTCATCACGCCCGCTTCGATGAAGCTGAGAGCGTCGATCACGGATTCGCAGATCACGAGCTCTTCGCTCGTCGCCGCGACATTCGCGTTCACGAGCCCGCGTCGTGGGCCAGGCAAAAAGTAATGGCCGTCGCGATCGATCGCACGGCCATACAGGTTGACCACGTTGCCGTTCGCATCGCGCAGCGGGACGACGAGGCAGCCGTGCATCAGCTCGCGGCCTTTCGTCGAGATCACGCCGAGCGCTTCGAGATGCGCGCGCGTCTCGCTGCCTTCCGGTGCGCGCTCGATCAGGGACCCATCGGCGTATCCGATCTCCAATGCCGCGATCGCGTCGGCGCTCGTGATGCCACGCGACACCAGGTACTGCTTTGCTTCAGCCGATGATGCGAGCGTCTGGTGATACACGCGTGCAACCTGCGCGAGCAGATCGATGCGCGGCGCTGCGCGCTTCGTCGGTATTTGCGGCCGCTCATCGAGCGTAGCACCACCGAGCCGCGCAACCGCTTCGCGGAAGTCGACGCGCCACAGCCGCTGCGCGAACTCGATCACATCGCCGCCGACCTTCTTGCCGGCCGACGAGCACGCACCGTGGCAGCACCAGTACTGCTTCTTTGGCGAGACCGCGAGCGACGGAGTCTTGTCCGCGTGAAAGGGACACAGCCCTATGTAGCTGGCGCCGCGTCGCGTGAGCTTCACGCCCGCGGCCTCGATGAACGCGACCAGCTCGTTCTGCGCGCGGATCGCTGCGATGCGCTCGGCTGAGATCACGCCCGCCTCAACCCTCACTCGCCAGCGTGAGCACGATCCGCCCCCGCTCGATCGTCACGACCACGCGCTCGCCGGCCGTGAAGCCGTTCTCTTCGAGCCACTCGCCGCGCATGCGGATCATCGGAACGCGGCGGCCGTCGCTGGAGAACGCACGCGGAGCTTCCACGTGCTCGATGATCTTCAGGCTTTTCGCGGTTGGGATCGGCTGCGGCATTTCCGGGTCTCCTTCTTCGGATAGCTGTCAAGAGCGTTTTTGATATAGGACTATGTAGCGTCTTGACGATAACTACATGTAGTCTAAACTGTCAAGCACACTTTGGGCTGAACGGCCGCGTCAGAACCCAGGCCTACACTCGCGGCCATGAAGCGCACGACACGCCGTCCAGCGCGGCCGAGGAAAGACAGTCCGATGAAGGGGTTCGGTGCGAGATTGCGATCTTTACGCGAAGAGCAGGGCCTCTCGCAGAACCAGCTCGCAGATGCGATCGGCATCCATCTGAGTCAGCTCAGCCGCATCGAGCGCGAGACCAGCACACCTTCCGCCGAGACGCTCATCTCGCTCGCACACGCTCTTCATACAACGACCGATGCGCTTCTCATCGGTGATCGCGCGAATGAGCCGAAGCAGCCCATCCGCAACGTGCGACTCCTCGAACGCTTTCAGAAGCTCGAAGCCATCGATCGCGATGAGCAGGAGACCGCCATTAAGCTCATCGACGCCCTCATTGCGAAGCACAACGTCGAGCAGGCCCTCGGTCGACGTAACTAGCTCATGATCGAAAACGCCGTGACCAACGCGCACACGGCTCGATCCATGAGCATTCCTCTCAGATGGTTAACTTGTTGACTTTATTTAAGGCTTTTCGCTACACTCAACAAGTCAACTACTTTACCGACTGAAAGGAGACGATCATGGCCGGCAGATACAACGACGCTACAGGCCTAGATGAGTCGAGCGAACTCGTTCAAGCCCTGTTCATCGAGGAGATGCAGAAGTCAGAGTTTTCGGGATTCACCCTCACCATGCATCCGACAGACGCCCACGACCGACACCCGCAGTTCACGATTTCGACGTCCAAGGGCAACTACCAAGGACGCATCGCCGACGAAGACATTCACCTCTTCCTCTCTCGTGAACAACTGCAGCATCTCGTCCGCGCACATCTCCTCGCCGCCCGAGATGGCGACTTCACTCCACCCGCTGGCGTGGCTGCCGGCTAATCGCGTCATTGCGGCCGACACGGCAACTGCAACACATCCATTGAAGCGCGCACGCGTTTCGCGTCTGCAGTTGCTGCGCGGCCGAACGAGGCATTAGCCGGACTTCGGTTCGTCGCCCCCGCACACGCGCCGCCCGCGCAACCCTTCTCGCCTCGCGTGCAACACAATGACGATGCGGCGAGTCTGGCCGCACTCTTCCCCCTCGCTGTGCCGCGTGCGGCCGCCTCTGACAGCCGCACCGCGCATTGCGCAGCGCGCGCGTCCTCCACACGCCGCCCTCGCGCGCACTAGCGCATGCGCGCGGCGCTTCCCCCTCACCGCCCCCGCGCCGGCGACACCGCTCACACCCGCGGCTCGATCGGTCGTCGCGATCAACGAGTAGCGATGCGAACACAACATCGTCAAGTCCTCCACCACCCAGCCGACTTGACGATGTTGCATTCGCGTCGCTGTTCATTGAGTAAGCCGACGACCGACCGAGCCGTCGTGCCTCTGACCTCCCGAGTATCTTTTTCGCTGCGTCCACGCATTGGTGTACACAGCTCGATCGATAGCTCCAGAGTCTCGAGCGCGTCGCTCCGTCGTCCGTCGCTACAACATTCGTTCGCGTGCCGTGAACGACGATCGTCAAGGCGGCCGGGGGTGGAGGCCTTGACGATCGTCGTTTACGGCACGACTCGCCGCACGCGGCGGACGACGGATCGATGCGCGTGGCTCTCGCGCGGGTGGGCGGGCGGAACGTTGTTCTAATGAACGACACGCCGGCCGAAGACACGCCGCCGCGGTGTCAGGCTAATGGGGTTTGATTAGCCTGCACCGCGCGGCGTGGCGAGTGCCGGCCATTCTTGCCTTCACTCGCGCCGCGCTCAACTGCGCAGCGCCGCGCAACGTATGACCGATTCGCACAGCATGAGGTGGCGCTGTGTCAGTTGCAGCACGGCGTTTCTACACGCACACAACTCCGCTGCGTGAACCTCCATGCAACGCGCGCGCGGCCGCACGGTGGAAGCGGCGGCGTAGTGCGTGGGGACGCGCTGCGCCGCCGCTGGCGGAAGCGTGCCGCTCAATGAAGCGTGCTCGATTAGAACGACGAACCGTGCAGCGCCCGGTGGCGCGCGCAAGCGCGAGGGCGGCGCGCGTGCGGCCACGACGAACCGTGTCCGGCTAAGTCTGTGTTCGGCTGCATGGCCGCGTCACGTGTCCCTCGCAGCTCTTCTCGTGTTCTCTTGCCGATGCTCGAGCGCGCAAGCGCGCGTACCCTTGCAACACGCGGCCGTGTCAGACCGCAACACTGTCTTAGCCGGCACCACAGGCGAGGAGGTTTCAACTCACGAAGAAGACGCTTCGACCGAATGCCCTGACGCGAGTCGTCTGCGCCACGCGTCTGTCGCGATTAACTGAACCAAAGTCGCCTTCGGACTTGGTCCTACCGATTTGCTGAGTACATCTCTGGCGGCGTCCAACCAATTAGTTGGTACATCCGGCGCGACAACGGCAGCGCCGGCGCGATCCGCCACTGCATCGAGCAGGGCAACGTGGCGTTGAATGCCTTCGTTGCTAGAGATCTTCTCTACAAGTCCAGGGGTCTCAACAAAACGCGGACCGCCAAGTCTCACCGCCTGCGCAAACTTATTGATGTCATCCTCCTCCGCCCACCACCACGCATCAACCACGCCTGGACGTCTGAACTCCGAAGGCAACAACAGCTCGCGCTCATCGGGCCTCAAAAAGTGACCTACGCGGCCATAAGCATCTCGTGGGAACCAAGAAGGCAGATACGCCCAGGTGAAGGAACGCGAAAGATAAAACGATCCTGTAAAGCGTCCTTTATAGCGAGACGACGACTCGATACCGAGCGATAACACTAAGTCATGCGAAACCCAGCGATAAAACTGCGCCATTGCCCCGATCGACCGACCAGCGAGTAGTTCATATGCAGGCGCCAACTCGGATTGTATCCGTGCGATCAGTTTCGCTCGTGACAACATATTCAATGGTTTCTTGGCCCAATGTACGTAGGTGACCCCGGCTGATAAGCTGGGTCAGCAGGATTGTAATAAATGATCTCCGTCGACCAATTATTCGCTCGCATGAGTTTCGCGCGCGCTTCTGCCGCCAGTCGTCCAGTCGGCGTATCCGGCTTGATAATGACCGCAAGATTTCCCTTGATTGCGTCCTTCCGAACGAGTGTGCCGTCTTCAAGGATAATTGGAACTTCGGTGTCAAAGCCTAATTCGGCGAGGCGCGCCTCAATCTGCCGATGCGCTTCTTGACCCGTTCGTGCAGCATTGCGCGTTTTCGGATTGTTACTCCCCCGATTTGTCGTAGCGCTGGCTTGACCCGGCGTCGTCTGGTCATTCGCTGTAGCAAGAATCACTGGCGCCAAGAGCGTCGATGTCGACGAGTTCGCAGCGCGCGGGAGAATTGTTCCGGTACTTGTTACCACAGCCGGCACAGGCTTCGGAGTCGAACCGCCCGCCGGTACATCTACCGCCGCGCGTAGCGTTACCAAATCAAGCAAGGCAACTGTCGTAGCAGCAGCTTGATCCTCTGAGCATTTCGCGGACGCGACAGCTTGAACGTGCCTATCAGTTGCTCCGCCGATTGTATTTACCGGTGTGAGTTGGCCGCGCTCTGCCGCAACCGTGAGATCCGAAGCAGCATTTTCATTGTGGCGTCGCGCTTCTCTGGCATTTTCAGATACCCAACCCAGATCGATGGGCGACAGATCATCCAAGGCAATGACGGTCGACCGCCCGCCGGCATCCATGAAACCGACGACTTTGTCCTTAGCCCAGCCAAGTGCGGCTCTGGCCGACGCTTTGGCATTGCCCAGCGTTGTGTTCTTACAAGGCGTCTGAAGCCCTAATGGGTCTCTGCCATTAATCGGATCCCCACCCGCGAACGCGTAGAGATTCGCACTATCGACGTACCCCAACGGATCCGGCGCTAAGAACGTCCCTGTCCCCGGCGAGTACCACCTATTACGGACGTATACCAACCCCGTGACTGGCTCACTGAACGGCAAGGCTTGGAACCGTGCGCTGACTAGCGTTTCAAAGAGCGGCTCGCGATCGCCCGTGCCGGCGAGGGCGAGGGTTGGGAGTTCGTAGAGTGTACTCGCGATTGGGACCGTTGAGATGGGGGTGCGGAGTTCGACAGGGTAGGACGGGGACGTGAAGAGGC